>DATDCP010000306.1:0-14043 GCA_036524255.1 Chitinophagaceae bacterium | reverse complement strand
AAAGAGAGCAAGGTGAATGTTGATCGGTTTGCCAATTATTACTGTATAGGTTGAATAAACCATTACCACAGCGCAGCATGAAACAAACAAGCTGGTAAATAAAAAGAAGTCAAAGATTTTTTTGAATGAACTGTTCAACCTGTCAACGAATTACATACACATTATCTACAACAAGGGTGTCACTTTTATTCCCAGCTTTGTCTTTTGCAACGATCTTCAACCTCAAAGTATCGATTTCATTTTTTGCTGGGGAAGTTCCGGGAATACGAATAGGTGGTAAGCCAAAAATAAGACCAGCCTGGTAAGCGAGAGATACTTCAAATTCACCTTTATCAGTATGGGGGAAATCGGGAACATCATATGGGCTTTGAGGTAGTTGTACCGGTCCCCGAACATTCAATCTTTGTCTCACAATAAAAAGCGAGTCACTTACATCACCTTCTTTATCGGTGTATTCAATATTTAACCGCAAGGTGCCATTTACTGGCACTACTTCAGGGCTCATTGATTTCAACTTTAATTGAGGTACGGACTGAAACTTATCTTTGTCACAGGCGATCATTCCAAAAACAATGATCAGAGCAAGCCAAATCCTGGTTTTCATATTGTGAGTTTAATTGTAAACAAATTTAAGATTTAACCTGATACCAGCCTATTATGAATGGTGAATGGCATGATAAAATATTTACGGTGACAGAAAGTGGCTTCAGGCAGCTTGCGTTGGATATCTTTCATTTTCAATATGAGGGTAATTCAGTTTACAAATCCTATGTAAATGCACTTGGAAAAACTCCCTCAACTGTGGATGAAATTGAAAAAATACCCTTTCTGCCGATAAGCTTTTTTAAGACAGACGAAATAAAAACTGGAAAGTTTAATGCCGAAGTAATATTTAAAAGCAGCGGAACCACGGAAACAATTAATAGCCATCACCACGTAAAAAATCTTTCTATCTATACCCAAAGTTTTACCACAGCTTTTAAAAAAATATATGGCAACCCGCAAGAACTGTGCGTTCTTGGACTATTGCCTTCCTATTTGGAAAAGGGAGATTCATCGTTGGTGTATATGGTTGATGATCTTATAAAACAAAGCCAACATCCTCAAAGCGGTTTTTATTTATATGATCTTGAAAAGTTGAAGGAAACCTTACTTTCTCTTGAAAGATCAAATCAAAAAACTTTGTTGATCGGGGTCACCTATGCATTACTGGATTTTGCAGAAAAATTTTCCATGCCACTAGCCAGTACGATCATAATGGAAACAGGAGGAATGAAAGGACGGAGAGAAGAATTAACCCGGATGGAAGTGCATGATCAGTTAATGAAAGTATTTGGCAAAACAGAAATTCATTCAGAATATGGGATGACAGAATTGTTATCGCAGGCATATGCAAAAAAAGAAGGAGGATTCCAGTGCCCGCCATGGATGAAGGTGTTGATTAGGGATGATGAAGATCCTTTGACTGTTCACAGCTTAGATGTGCCACGGCTACAAACCGTGGCACATCTAAGCGGAGCAATCAATATCATTGACCTCGCTAATGTCTATAGCTGTTCTTTTATAGCTACCGATGATGTAGGTAAATTGTATCCTGATAAAAGTTTTGAAGTATTGGGACGAATGGATGGAAGCGATCTTCGTGGTTGCAGTTTACTTACGGTTTAAATATTAACCATCTCTTCCAGTAATTTTTCTTTTTCAATTATTTTTTTGAGTAAAACTGCCTGGTTATTGGCTCGTATAAAATTCTGACCCTCGTATTTTGAGCCATAATAAATATCATTGTTCAGGTGATCGGTTAAAAAGCGAAGGGTCTGCATATAGACCATGAATTTTCCTGCATAAACTAAATATCTTTTTTCAACGGTTGTCAGTTCCTTTTCCATTTCACTCAAATAACCTTCCGCAATTGCCTTGAAATATTCTTCTCTTATTTCGATTTTTGAGAGATCTTTTTCTTCCTCACTAACTGGTGAAAGATAAGTTCTCATCATATCGCCGAAATCGCTGATAAAGTAACCGGGCATTACGGTGTCCAGATCGACCACACAAAGCCCTTTGTTGTTATCATCAAAAAGTACATTGCTTATTTTCGAATCATGATGTGTAACTCTTTTTTTGTAATTAGGGTTATTGCTGATCTGTTCGCTTATTGATACGATCTCCCGTTGATCTTTCAGGAAGCTGATCATTGCTGCTGACTGCTTAATTCTTTCCTTATTCCCTTCTTTTATTGCTGTTTTAAATTGAGAATATCTAAGGGGTAAATTGTGAAAATCAGGCAGTGTAATTTTTAACTTATCAACCGGAAATCCTGAAAGTAAATTAGTGAATCGCCCAAATTGTTTCGCTGCTTCATAAGCCTGCGATGGAGAATTAACGACGTCAATTGTATGCGAGTTTTTTATGAACGGGAACATCCGAAAATACCCTTCATTCTCAATAAAGGCCATGTTATCGCCGGCAACTGTTTTTCGGGGACAAGGAAATAAATAACCGGGATGCTTGTCTTTAAAATGATCACAGACCAGGTGAATGTTTGTTGCAATATCAAATGGATCTTTAAAAACATTCTGATTGATACGTTGAAGTATGAACTCGTTTTCTTTCTCGCTAATGAGCCATGTATTATTAATTAGGCCACTGCCAAATGATTTGACAGATACATTGGGTTCAATACCAAATTCGTGGAGGATCGTTTTAAACATTACAATGATGGCTTATTCATTCATGAAATTATCGAATGAAATCAATCAAAATTCATGCAAGCGATTGCGGAAAAAATAGGCGCTTGTGGATTAATTAAAATAAAAAAGCTTTATCATTCGATAAAGCTTAAGATCAAGTGCCCGAGACTGGATTCGAACCAGCACATCCTTTCGGACGCTACCACCTCAAAGTAGTGCGTCTACCAATTTCGCCACCCGGGCAGTTAGTTTGAAGTTTATGGTTTGAGGTTTGATGTTCATTTCAAGATAACCTCAAACTTCAAACGTCGAACCTCAAACAATTAGGACTGCAAATGTAAGTGGTTTACTTTTTCAATACAATTCTGAATGTAGTTCCTTTTCCAGGCTCAGAATTTTTAATAAATATTTCTCCTTTGTGGTATTGCTCAATGATGCGTTTTGATAAGCTAAGTCCAAGCCCCCAACCCCTTTTCTTGGTGGTAAAGCCGGGTTTAAAAACTTTTTGCTGGATAGCAAGGGGAATGCCTTTGCCTGTATCTTTTAGATCAATATGTACTTTATCAGGTAAGTTTTCAATATTGATCTTTATTTCGCCGGTTCCTTCCATTGCATCCAAAGAATTTTTCAAAAGATTTTCAATAACCCAATCAAACAATGGTGGGGAGATACTGGCAAAAATTTCTTTCTCATTGTTCGTATTGATCGAAAAATTCACTTTTCCAGGCGCCCTTTTCTTCATATAACTCATCATTGATGTTACCTGGTTGGTGATATTATGTTTCTCCAATTGTGGTGAGCTGCCGATCTTTCCAAAACGATCACTAACTAATTGCAACCTGCTCACATCTTTTTCCAATTCAGGAACAATTTTGCTATTGTCGGGGTTTTGTTTAAGCATTTCCACCCACCCCTGTAATGATGAGACCGGTGTTCCCAATTGATGTGCCGTTTCCTTAGCCATACCTGCCCATACCTGGTTCTGTACCGACCTGTAGCTGCTTCTTAATGCAAGTAGAGTTATAATAATAAAAAGCCCTACGATCACTAACTGCACAATTGGATAATACCTGACTTCGGTCAATAATCTTGATTCACCATAATAATAAAGATTTTGCTGTGTAGAATCTGAAGGATTTGTCCATACTATCGGTTCATTTTGTGACTTGAAACTTTTCAATTTACTAGTTAAGTATGATCTGTCATTTGCAATCTTTGCGGAGTCAAGATTAATAGACTGTATTATGCTGTCTTTTTCATCAGTTTCAATGATCGGCACATCATTTTCGTTGTTCTGTATAATTTTTAACGGGAGTCTTGTATCCGCTTCAGTTGGGGAATTGAATATAAATTTACCAGCTTCCACCCATTCTTCCACCTTCTGTTTTTCCTCAATAGCTATCTTATTGGCGAGATAACGGGAATAAACAATAGTACCGCTAGCGATCAGGATGGCGATAATGGCTATCAGCGTCCGCCAGTTAATTATTTGCTGAAACATTTTCCGAATTTAATAAGGATAAACCGCATCCCTTATTTTTGAGCAAATTTTTTACAAACGATTGAACAGTTTACCCAAAGTCGCTATTGTTATTCTGAACTGGAACGGCCAAAGCTATCTTAGTAAATTTTTGCCATCTGTATTGGCAACTACTTACGAAAATATAGAGGTTATTGTTGCAGATAATGGCTCTACAGATGGATCAGTTTCTTTTTTGGAGGAACAATTTCCGCAAGTCAAATTGATCCGTTTCAATGAAAACAAGGGATTTGCAAAAGGATACAATAGGACGCTTGAGCAAGTCAATGCAGATTATTATGCGATCATCAATTCTGATATAGAAGTAGAAACTGGCTGGCTTGTACCCATTATTAATTTACTTGAGCAAGATAAATTGAATGCCGCCTGCCAACCCAAATTGCTTTCATACAACAATAAAAAATTATTTGAATATGCTGGTGGTGCCGGCGGCTGGCTTGATAGTTTTGGGTATCCTTTTGCAAGAGGAAGAATTTTTGATATCTGTGAAGAAGACAAAGCCCAGTATGATACAACTGAGAGAGTTTTTTGGGTGACCGGCGCTGCAATGGTTATACGCAGCAATGTATTCCAAGAAATGAAAGGATTTGATGAATACTTCTTTGCACACCAGGAAGAGATAGATCTTTGCTGGCGAATGCAACTTTCAGGATATAGTCTCTATTGTTGTCCTTCCTCGGTTGTTTATCATGTAGGTGGTGGCACATTGCCCCGTGGCAATTCTCTTAAAACTTATCTCAACTTCCGGAACAATCAAATAATGCTTTATAAAAATCTTCCATGGTCGCAAAAATGGTGGAAGATCCCTTTCCGTATTTTCCTTGATTCAGTCTCGGCCTGGAAAGGTCTTTTTGTAGGCGATGGAGGTTATTTTATTTCTATTTTAAGGGCCCATTTTTCTTTTTTAAAATGGATATTATTCAGGCAGAGTCAAAGTATTTTCCCGGAAAAAAAGAGTGGAAAACCAGCTGGTCTTTATAAAGGCAATGTTGTGTGGGAGCATTTTGTAAAGGGTAAAAAATATTTTTCACAGTTGATAAAATAAAGCCAATTTAATTGCCGAACGCTTATTTTTGCACCACAAATTACCGGATATGAATTATCAGGAGGAATACAAAGAGGAGCTCCAGAAAGTACACGATAGGGACTTTTCTTACAATTGGACATCTTCTTCAGCATTTTTATTTTACCTGCAGGTGGCTTGTATTGTAGCTTTTGTTTTAGGCGGCTGCTATATGCTTTATACCAAGCGTTTCGACAAACCTGAAGTGAAAGTGCAGGAAAGCACCTTATACACTCCCAAATACAAATAAGGGGTTCAAAAATTTTTTTCAAAAGGGCTCGTTGCTTATTTTTGCAGCCCTCTAGTTCTTTTATTGGTTATATAAACAAGCGGAAGTAGCTCATTTGGTAGAGCACGACCTTGCCAAGGTCGGGGTGGCCGGTTCGAGCCCGGTCTTCCGCTCATAAGTCCATCAGTCCTCGCTGGTGGATTTTTTTTCTTGATAATCGCCCATGCCCGATTGAATCAGGTGATAGCAATAGGGTGAACAGAAAACGTTCTTTTGAATGTGAATATACCATCGCCCCGGTGGTGGAACTGGTAGACACGCAGGACTTAAAATCCTGTGACCCGCAACGGTCGTAACGGTTCAACTCCGTTCCGGGGCACTTAAAGCGACTAATTGGGTCGCTTTTTTGTTTTTTATTTCATCCCACTTTTTAATTGCTCTATCCAATACTTCTTTTTGTGAATGAACTAATTTCTTTTCAAAATTTTTAAGCATTACTTTCTCTTCATTTCTTTTCGGCAGATCTTGTATGTATTGCTTTATCTTTTTTTTAAGAATAAAATGATCTTGCCAATTGCCCAGGTAACTTAAAATTCTGTGCAAAACTCTAATATTAATAAATCCAGGATCTTTCGGACAGATCTTTAACCAGTAATACACATCTTTCAGTTGCTTTCTTATTTCATGTGCATTTTTCTGAAAATGCTTAGCCAGCGTTTTTACTTTTTTTATTTTCAATGCAGATAACTGAATGATCTTTTCACAAACTTCTTCATCACTACTTTGCAAGAAATTAAATTGTTGGTTAAAAACATCCGGTTCCTGGTCATTAAATTTTAAAGCATCTTGTTTCGCCCATTTTCTTGTAAGCGATCTGTTGACAGATAAGTATTCTTTAAAGAAAATAAATGATAATAATTCCTTTCGTTCCAATTTTCTCATAAGAATAAGCGACATGTCATAGTCCCTTAGCCTCCCGAATGATTTGAATAATGCCGATATTTTTAAGAACGATTCTTTCCATTTGTCTCCTGTTATTTCTTCTTTTAAACGTAAATAGCTTCTCAACTTTTTAACCGCAACACGAATATCGTGCACCGAGATCTTTGTGGGTCTTTTGCGGCTAAGTATTAGATTGTCATTAAAATTTTGCTCTTGAAGAAGCCAATTCTTTAGTATGAGATTATTTGATGCCATTGATGTAAAGGAATACAAAGTTGTCTCAATTTTCATTGAGAAAGGTCAGGAAAAATGGTCAGATTGTACAGTTTAGTTGTAAGTGAAGTCTATCCGGCCCTGGAGTTGCTTGTCTTTGTTGAACAAAGCTTCTTTTGTTTTTAAACCTTTTTCATCAAATAAATATCGCCATGTAAGATAGCCAAGATTATTGCCTGATGTTGTTGTTATTTTTTGGATTACTCTGTCATTGTCGTCATATTCAAACAGGTAATCGGGTAAAAGCCGGTTGGCTTTATAATTAAAACGAACAATATCAGTAAGGCGGTTTCTATCATCATAATAATAATAAACCGGGTCTGCTAAAACACCACGTCTGAAATTTCTTTCTTCAATTACATTTCCATGTTCGTCTGTTACAAATCTTACTTCGAGACTATCAGATTTATTGATGATACGCCACATTTTATCAAGCTTCCCATCTTTATATATGTATTGATGAACTTCAGTTTGTGAAAAATCGCCGCTGCTGTCGGCATCAGTTGCAGAATTACTGATAGTAATTATTTTTCCATTTGCATCATAAGTATAAGTACTGGTGCTTTTAACATTTATTGCTGAATCAACGGAACTGATCAATTGCCCACGATCATTAAAACTATATTTTAATGTAGCAATAGCTTTATTGTTATTCGTTGTAACCTTCAGAATTGTTCCATTTATTTCACCTACTTCACTAAACTCGGAACTGGATCCGCCTTCCGGCGTGATGCCTTTGGCTGTAATTTTTTTGATGTTATTAGCAGTATAAGTTTTCATTAGCCGGGTAATATCGGCGGCTGCCACAAGATCTTTATAATAGTATTGGGAATTGGCGTGGAAAAACAATAGCAATAACAATAGAAATGGTAGTTTCTTCATTGGAATGAATTTCAGTTCAAAAGTACTTCAAACTGTCTATAACGAAAAACAAATGCTGTTAAGTGTTTCTTGTTTATTTTTAAGAAAAATTAAAGGTGAGTCACACCCCATTGAGGAAAGAAACTAACTGCCTGAATTGCGGTGCTACAGTACTGGGGCGTTATTGCCAGGCTTGCGGACAAGAGAATACGGAGCCAAAGGAAACTTTCTGGCACATGTTCACTCATTTTTTTTATGATATCACTCATTTCGACGGAAGTTTTTTTGTCACATTAAAGGATCTTTTATTCAAACCTGGTTTTTTATCCAAGGAATATATGCTTGGACGCAGGAAAAAATACCTGCATCCTGTGCGGATGTATGTTTTTACTTCAGCTGTTTTCTTTCTTGTATTTTTCTCTCTTTTTTATGTTTCTGAAAATGATATTGCAAAAGCCGATCAAAGAGCTAAAACAGAAAGGAGTTTTAGCACGATCAAAGAAGAATCTCTTAAGAATGCAAAAACAAAAGAAGATTCTGCTCGCATTATAAAGGGGCTTGAATTTTTGGGTTATAATGAAATAGAGGAAAGCCAAAAACCAGATACAGTAATAAGATCGAAAAATAATAAGAGCGGGTTTAATTTCACTGTTGGGGGTGATGTAAGCAAGTATAAAACTTTAAAAGAATATGACTCTGTTCAAAAAATATTGCCAGAGAATAAAAGAGATGCCTGGTTAACAAAGCTTTTCACAAGAAGATCAATCGGGCTAAATGAAAAATATAAAGGAGATCAGCAAAAAATAGCGATCGAGCTGATCAATAAATTTATTCATTCAATTCCTTATCTCTTGTTTGTTTCATTGCCTCTTTATGCTTTATATCTGAAGCTACTTTATATACGGCATAGAAAACAATACTATTTTGCCGATCATGGTGTATTTCTCATTCACCTGTACGTTTTTACATTTCTGTTCCTGCTTATTTATTTTGGATTAGATAAACTGGAAAAACAAACTCATTGGAAAGGAATAGGAGTTGTGCAGGCTATTTTCATATTAACAGGGCTTTTTTACACTTTAAAGGCGATGAAAAATTTTTATAAACAAAGGTGGGGAAAAACGATCATAAAGTTTATAATTTTTAATGTCCTTTGCATTATTTCACTTGTGATATTGTTTGCTTTGTTTTTAGCAATTACTTATTACCAGATCTAAAATTTCAATATGTCAAATTTATCCGGATCATTTTTAAGACTTGTTTCAATAATGGATGACCTGCGGGAGAAATGTCCATGGGACAGGAAACAGACGATCCAAACTTTGCGGCACATGACGATTGAAGAAACTTACGAATTGACGGATGCTATTACTGATGAAGATTGGAATGGCATTAGAGAAGAACTTGGCGACTTGTTATTGCATATTCTTTTCTATTCAAAGATCGGTATTGAACAAAATAAATTTACACTGGAAGAAGTGATCAATGGCATCAGTGAAAAACTGATCGCAAGACATCCACATATATATGGTGATGTAAAAGTTAATAATGACGAAGATGTAAAAAGAAACTGGGAGAAACTCAAACTTAAAGAGGGCAAGAAATCTATTCTCAGCGGCGTTCCAAAGTCACTGCCGGCAACTGTAAAAGCAATGCGGCTGCAGGAAAAAGCAAAACAAGTGGGTTTTGAATGGGAGAATAAGGACCAGGTTTGGGAAAAAGTGGAAGAAGAAATGGGTGAGTTAAGATCTGCAATTGGCGATTGGCAATCAGCAGGTCAGGATGATTTAGCAATAGAGCATAAGAAGGTAGAGGAAGAATTTGGCGACCTTATATTTTCGTTGATCAATTATGCACGGTTTTTGCGTGTTGATGCCGAAAATGCGCTGGAAGTGACCAATAAAAAGTTTATCCGGCGGTTTACCCAAATGGAGGAAGAAGCCACGCAGAGCGGAAAAGACCTGGCAGATATGACCCTTTTAGAAATGGATTCCATCTGGAATAGTATAAAAAAACGGACCTGAGCAGTTGAAACAATTAAGACATATTCTTCCCAAACCACACGGTTGGTTACTGGGTGCAGTTAGTTTATACCTGCTGTCTTTCTTATTTGCGCCAAAGATTTCCCCGATCAATTCATTAAAAGCTGAGATCAAAAGCCTCGAGAACTATATCGATGCAAGAGAAAAAGAATTTGAGAAGATTTCCAGCGATACTACTTTAATAAAAAGACTGGCAAATAAAAGTGAATCGGTAGATGAATTAGAGCAATTGATCAAAAAGACTACTGGGTTATTTATTTTCAGGAAATCCAGTGTAGCAACAGGGCCATTATTCTGGAGTAACCAACAAACTTATCCGCCTGACCATATATTTACATTTACAGACACCACATATTTCAAACAACTTGAAAAAGGTAACGGTTTTTATATATGCGTTAAAAAGACCTTGCCCGAAGTAAATGGCGATTCAATCATTGCTATCGGGATGATACCGATCATGTATCGTTATTTTTCCGATTTACCTGACAAATTTGAGCATGATGCCAGCGCAAACATTATTGTATCCGCGGCTGCAACTGACTATCCCATAAAAAACATTTCGGGTAGAACGCTTTTTTATGTTTCTCCTAAAAGTCGTATTGATAAGCCATCTGAAGATATTTCTGTTTACCTGAGATTGGCAGCGATGATATTTTTGTTCATCTATATTCATTTAATTTCCGAAAGGATTGCAGGACGATTTGGATTTTGGAAAGGATTGACTTTTTTATTCATTGTATTGTTTTCTTTGCGATTGATAAGTTATTTTTTCCCATTCCCTGTGAACTTTCGCCAATTCGAATTGTTTGATCCCTCGAATTACGCTTCGAGTGAAATCCATAAATCTTTAGGTGATCTGCTTATTAACGCATGTCTTTTTAGTTGGCTGATCTTATTTTCATTGCACAAACTACAACGAACAGGCTTTTACAATGTGCCTTCAGGCAGAGTAGGAATGTTGATCGGGGGTTTTGCAAGCTTGACTGTAGTCGCCTTAACTTTTAGTATTGCATTTACCATCAGGAGTATTGCAGCTCATTCTACTATTTCATTTGATGTGATCAATTTTTTCAGCCTTTCTCCTTTTACAGTTTTTGGTTTCATTGCGTTGGCAATTTTGGCTGTAGGATATTATTATTTTATGCGGATCATGACTCCGTTGTTATCAGTTGCTTTCAATAATAATTTTAACCCCGTTTATCTTGTTGTTGCAGTCGCTGGCCTCACATTTCTGACATTCCAGGTAAATGATGTGTTACTTCCGTTTTATATTCATGTACTGGGTTGGCTGATCATTTATATATGGTTATCGAGGTTAAATAAGTTTGGAATAAGTGATCAGCGGCAGACAATGGCTGGTGCTTTATTTTGGATATTCATTTTCTCGGTCTCTATCACTGCGATCATCATTAATGCAAACCGTGATAAGGAGTGGCAGAACCGGATCAACATAGCTAATAAGATAGATGAGAGAACAGATCCTACAAGTGCAAGAGAATTGAATGTTGCATTTGTGTGGCTTGATAATGATTTTTTATCATCTAACTTTTATCGTTTTAAAGACCCTGAGCAGGCCACTTTATTGAGAGATAGTATCATGCACAAAAGCGATTTCCCTATCAATTATAGCTCCCAATTGTACTTATTTGATGCAGACAAAAAGCCTCTCTTCAATGAAGAATCTGAAAGTTATAATACGTTTCAGACAGTTTTGGAGGTTGAAGCTAAGCCTTCCAAAGGCGCATTATATTATGTTGAAAGAGGGTTTGATAAATACACTTATCTTTTTGAGCGAACGATCAGGGATGAGAACCAAAAAATACTAGGATACCTGTTTATCGTGTCTAAACTTGAGCAGTATGACAAGGAAGCACTTGTTGCAGAACTTTTCAGGGGTTCAGAAAAAACTGATTTTGAAAAAGGCGGCATTTATTCATGGGCGACATATATAGATAACAGGTTATCGGTTGGTCCGGGAAATAAATATCCATTTCCTACTACGCTTGATTCAACAGAAGTACCGGATGAAACTATAGAAAAAAGGATAAAGAAAAACGATACTGAACTTTGGTACAAAGCCAAAGGCAATACAATAATAGTAGTAGCAAGAAAAAAGGCTGATGCACTGGAAGCTATTACTTTATTCTCTTATATTTTTTGTGTGTTTCTTTTCCTTGTAGCTTTTTTTAATCTCTTTCTTTTATTATTACGCATGGGAGGAAATGTAAAAGAAGTTCGACGGATATTAGAATGGAATATCCGTACACAAATTCATGGTACAATAATTTTTATCAGCATACTTTCATTTTTGATCATTGGTGTATCAACCATCTCTTTCTTTATTCTTCGTTACCAGCAGGGCAATAGGGAGAAATTAAGCAGAACCATGGAAGTAATGATGAATGAAATGGAAAAAAGGCTTGTTGACCGGTTGCAATTGGATGATGAGCTTGCAATTTATGATTCTGTTGCTAATGATGACATCCAGAATCTGTTAAATGATGTAGCTGAAATTCATGGGGTCGATGTAAATGTATACGATACCACCGGATCCCTGCATGTTACTTCGCAGCCTGTCATATACAGGGAAAATTTTATTAGTCGGGAAATGCACCCTGAAGCGTTTTATTACCTGAACAGGGAACATCGTGTTTTACATGTGCAACAGGAAAACCTGGCCCATATTAGATACATGAGTATTTATTCTCCGTTAAGAGGCAATGATGGAGTCACTCATGCATATATTAATATCCCCTATTTTTTATCCCAACAGGAATTGAAACAAGAGATATCTAACTTTCTTGTCACCATTATTAATCTCAATGCATTTATATTTCTAGTTTCTGGTGTGATCGCTTTATTTATCACAAATAGAGTTACAAGGTCATTCTTGCTGATAAGCGAAAAAATGCAACAAATAAACCTTGGACAAACAAATGAAGAAATAGTTTGGAAAAGAAATGACGAGATCGGCGGGCTTGTAAGAGAATATAATAAAATGGTAAGGAAGCTCGAAGTAAGTGCTGAAGCTTTAGCGAAAAGTGAAAGGGAGGGAGCATGGCGTGAAATGGCAAGACAGGTGGCGCATGAAATTAAAAATCCATTGACGCCAATGAAACTAAGCATACAATTTCTTCAAAAATCAATTGATAATAATTCGGATAATGTAAAAGAGCTAACGGGGAAAGTGGCAAAGACACTAGTTGAACAGATCGATCATTTATCAAAAATTGCATTTGATTTTTCACAGTTTGCAAATATTGGCAACACCAATATTGAAACATTTGATATTAATGAAGTGATCCGTTCATTGGATAATCTTTATAAAACAAGTCATGAGGGTGAATTAAAACTGAAGACTGTACCGGGTAAAGTAATGGTAAGGGCAGACAAGACACAAATGAACCGTCTTTTTACCAATCTTATTCAAAATGCAATTGAAGCTTGTAATGGTAAGGGAAAATGTAGTATCGAATTGAATGAGGTTAGAACTGATGGCGTCATTCAAATTAGCATTAAAGATAATGGAGAAGGCATTCCTCAAGAAATGCATTCAAAAATATTTATTCCAAATTTTACAACTAAATCTTCTGGTACAGGGCTTGGTCTTGCAATGTGTAAAGGGATAGCTGAGCAGGCTGGTGGCAGAATTTGGTTTGAAACAAAAACAGGAGAGGGCAGTACTTTTTATGTTGAGCTGCCTGTTGCTAATTAGATCTTTTTCTTCTTCTTTCTATCGGTAAGAAATTTTTCAAACTCATTTAATGAAAAGCTACTAAGATTTTGTTCTTTGCTTAGCCCGGCTTTTTGAGCAGCAAGCACACCGTATCTTATATCATTATATCCATCAAGTGAGTGGGCATCCGGATCTATGGAGATCAAAACGCCCTTATCAATTGCATATTCAATGTATCTCCAGTCAATATCAAGACGACGTGGATGTGCATTTAATTCAATCACTACATGATTGGCTGCACAGGCATCAATTATTTTTTTATGATCAACAGGGTAGCCACTACGGCTTAGTAATAAACGACCTGTCATGTGTCCCAATATAGTCGTATAAGGATTTTCAATAGCTTTCATTAGTCTCATCATCGCTTTTTCTTCTGACATTTTCAAATTGCTGTGTACGGATGCGATCACCAGGTCAAAGGTTGAAAGAATATTATTGCTATAATCCATTGAACCATCGCCAAGAATATCACATTCTATGCTTTTAAAAATTTTAAATGGTTTGTATTGTTCATTTAATTGATCCACCTGCCTGTGTTGCTCTCTTATCCTTTCTTCTGTAAGCCCATTTGCATAAACGGCAGTTTTAGAGTGATCGGAAATAACAAGATATTCAAGTCCTAGTTTTATACATTCTTCCGCCATTTGCTCCAATGTATTGTCACCAT
>DATDCP010000305.1:0-5205 GCA_036524255.1 Chitinophagaceae bacterium | reverse complement strand
ACAGCCACATCACCGGTATTGTACCTGGCCCTGTAATATCTGAATTCACCTGGTTTGGTTTTATCATAGATTGTCTCATCTCCGTAACCAAAAAAGTTGGTTATGTTAGGTGCCTTGATATCTAAATAAGTTATCAAGTCAGTTTTTCTTCCAAATACACTGAAATATTCTGCCGCATATCTGAATTCAAACGCTTTGGTTGCAATAGCGTGGGCAAAACCAATATCATGCATGTTCTTATACGGCGTTTTGCGAAACCCCTGGTTAATAAATTTTACAGAGAAGCCCAGGATCACTCCATCATCAGAGTTATAGTTAGCGAGTAATGAAGGGATCGTTTGGTTATATTTATAATCTAACCGGTTATAAGAATTCACGATCGTATCATTTGCCGTTTTATTTTTCAGATCACCAGTCAGTTTATTATCCCCGCTCTTCATATCATACACAATATTGCCGCCACCCGAACCACTATTTTCAAAAATGTCATTTCCATCACCACCGATCATCCTGATCTTTATTTTATCGTTATTCCCTTTTATTAAAAATTTATCTTCTCCATCGAAGGAATAAAGTCTTATTTCTTCAGTAATATCCGGATCAAAAGTTCTGTCATACATCTTAGTTGATTGCTCACCTTCTTTTGTGATCTTGTATACCTGAAGCAATACAGAGCCATCCTCGTTCCTTGTTATTTCGAATAATTCTTTTTTATCACTTCCTGAAACGCTTACAGCTTCTGAAAGAAAACGGTAGTATTGCATTACCTCAGCTGCAAGATGTTTACGCCTTTCCTTTAATATACTTATTATCTTATCACCGGACATTGATCTTATCTCTTTAGGCTGTTCATTTATGGCTTTTTCGATCACTTCATCCGTCATCTTAGGAATAAATTCATCTACTTCCTTTTTCCAATCTTGTTCATTGAGTTCTGTTAAAAAGAAACGATCAAAGTTTCGGGCTGCAAAATTGAACCTGTTAATATTTTTTGCTTTGGATTTGAAACCCTCCAGTTGTGGAACAACCCACGGCCATTTTGCCATTCCGGGTACTACACCCTGGTTAACAAAAAATGCCTGGTCCCTGTCCCGTGGAATTGGAAAATATGTTTTGCCTTTGTCTTTATCGATAGCTCCCCATTGCCACTGGTCTTCATGACGATCAAAGTCCATAATGAAGAGATCTAAGATCCTTGCCCTCAGTACAGCACGTTGATCTATATTATCATCATTATCTTCTTTTAATTTCACTGCTACATCATAGCTGTCCTCTGCTTTCTTCACTGATTCCGGCAATCTTTCTTCAAAATATGCAAGCCTGTTTTTAAACTCATCTCTGAACTCTCCTAGTAATGGATCGTCTGGGATATAAACCAGTTTTACTTTATTATAAGGAACACCGGCTGCCTCGGATAAAACAGGTATTGATAAAGCAGCATAAGGATAAGATGCAGATACCCCGTCAGCAACCAGGTCTTCTGCTGCCTCGCTTTGCAGTTCAGGAGGTAAAGTTTTAGATGTGATAAATTTTTCGATCAGCCGTAGAACATATTGCCTGCCACCTGGATCTTCTACCCGTAAAGACTTTGATTGCTTACCTCCGCCAAGCCTTAATGGTTTCAATCCTCCTTTTTCAGTTGAAAGGTTTATGATCGGCGCTTTTACCGGTGTCAACCATTCTTCCCTATAGTTGGCGCCCCTCCAGAATTTTCTGGAGTTATTGGTTTTAAATGTTGTGGAGGCGGGTGCTGATGCAGAGTCTGTTTGTGCTTTGCCGGATAATTCCGGGCCGGATATCAGAAATAGAACAAACGCAATGCTCAGCAATTGGTTACGATTCATATTCAGTATTTAGGTTAGGCAGGTGGCGAAAACAGTTATTCAAAAATAAATATAAATGTTTTTAATAAAATGGGACAAGTAACCTGGAAACAAAGATCAGATATTTATCTAAATCAATTTGTTAATGGAACCCTTCCTTGTAAATGTAGATGAACTTTTACTTAACTTTCCTCTTTTTAATTATGCTGTGAAATAGCCGCTGATAAACACCAGCTTTTACCAGTTTCGTTGATCAACGGCACGGTTTTTTAAGTAAGATTTTGATTGATTGCGATAAGGTCAGTTTTTATGCAATCCCTTAATTCAGGCTCAATATTTATCAATGGCAATGAAAAAAATTACCTGGCTTTATATTTTCCTGCTGATCGGCTTTCATTTCTCACTGTCTGCACAAACTGATACCATTAGCCAACGAATTATACTTATCGGTGATGCCGGTGAACTAACTAACGGAAAACATCCAGTTGTAGATGCTATAAAACAATTTATAAAACTTGATAAAAAAACAACAGTACTTTTTCTTGGTGATAATTTATATGATACTGGTCTTCCAGATGACCAGTCAGCACTATACCAGGCTGCTAAAGCAGTTTTGGATTCTCAATTATCTGTTGTAGAAGGAACGCAGGCCCGAGTGATAATGATCCCTGGAAATCATGACTGGAACAATGGAGGAAGAAGTGGATATGAATCCATTATTCGTGAGCAATTGTATGTTGATCTGTTAAATAAACCTAATGTTCTGTTTCAACCAAAAGATGGTTGCCCAGGGCCTGTAGAAGTAAGTCTTGGAAACGACGTAACACTTATAATCTTTGATAGCCAATGGTGGATACATCCTTATGACAAACCCGGCATTGAATCCGATTGTGATTCTAAAACAGAAGAGGAATTATTGACCCAGATCGAGGACATCGTTACCCGCAATTCAAAAAAATTGGTGCTGTTTGCAAACCATCATCCATTCAAAAGTAACAGTGTGCACGGTGGTTACTTTCAATTGAAGCATCATATTTTTCCATTAACAGACATAAAGAAGAGTTTGTATATACCGCTCCCCGTGATCGGATCAATTTACCCAATAGTAAGAAGTGTTTTTGGCACACCGCAGGATCTCACACATCCGAATTATGCAAACATGATAAACGAGGTAACAGATGCGGTGAAGTCGCATCCCCATGTAGTCTTTGTAGCAGGGCATGATCATGGATTGCAAATGATACAGGATAGTAATTATAATTATATAGTGAGTGGTGGTGGTTGTAAAATAAACCGGGTTTCACAAGGAAAAAATAGTCTGTATGCCGAATCTTTAAGAGGGTTTGCGGTGATGGAAGTATCGACAAATAAAAATGTTACTGTTTCTTTTTATACAGTTACAGATTCTGTAAGAAATTCTTTCGGGACTACTTTATTAAATTTCTCTTCTATTCCTGAACCAACGGGAGACTCTGCTACCCGTGAGGTTAATATTACAAATATAAAATATAAGGATACTGTCAACATTTCTGCAAGTGATAAATATAAACCCATCAGTGGGTTCAGGAAAAAGATGCTAGGCCAGAATTATCGTCCTGAGTGGACGACACCTGTGAACATGAAAGTTTTTAATATCAATAAAGAACGAGGTGGGTTTACTGCTACTGGCCTGGGTGGTGGTAAGCAAACACTAACACTACACATAAAAGAAAAAAAGACCGGGAAAGAATGGATCTTACGTGCCGTTGATAAACTGCCATTAGGAGCTTTGCCACAAGAATTCAGGGGCACTCTGGCACCTGATCTTGTCAGGGAATTTAATTCTGCATCACATCCCTATGCGCCGCTCGCAATTCCTGACCTGGCAAAGGCATTAAACATAGCAGTTCCTCACCCGGAATTATTTTTTGTACCTGATGATCCTGCTCTTGGATTTTATCAACCATTATTCAGAAATACCGTTTGTATAATGGAAGAAAGAGAACCTTCATTGGATGGTTCCAACACAAGAAGTACTGCAAAAATATTCAATGAACAGATCGATGAAAATGATCATCGGGCTGACCAGTTCGCTGTTTTAAGGGCAAGGCTGCTGGATATTATTATTGGGGACTTTGATCGCCATTTTGATCAATGGAAATGGGCAACCAGTGACACAGGTAAAGGAAAATTATATTACCCGATACCCCGTGACAGGGACCAGGCCTTTTTTTATTCTGATGGTCTATTGTTAAAAAGAAGCAGCAAAAAGCTTTTGCCATTCCTGGTTGGTTTCAGAAATGATATTCCGCAGATAAATTGGTTTAATTACACGGCAAGGGATTTTGACCGGGTATTTCTTACAGACCTCGATGAAAAAGAATGGGAAAAAACAATTGCTGAAGTACAACAAAAAATTACTGATAGTGTAATTGCTGTAGCCGTAAAAAAATTGCCGCCTGAGATCTATCCAATGGATAGCAAAGTTATTTCTGATAAGCTTGCAAGCAGAAGAAACGCATTGACAACAGAAGGTATGACTTATTACCGTTTCATTTCAAGAGAAGTGAATGTGGTCGGCAGTAATCAAAAAGAATATTTTAAAGTGAGTAATCATGGCGAGGGATTGCAGGTAAGAGTATACGGGAGAGTATTGGGAAATGACACAAGTTTCATGATGTATAACAGGATCTTTGAACCCGCCAATACCCGTGAAATAAGACTGTATGGCCTCGGCGATGATGATGTTTTTGATATTGATGAAAATGCAAGATCAAGAATAAAAATGCGGATCATCGGTGGAAAGGGAGATGATACATTTAATATACGCGGCAATATAAAAAGCCTGATCTATGATATGGATATAGAAGGCAATTACATTCAACATACAAGCCGCAGCACCAAAAATCGTTTTTCAAAAGATCCACCTGTTAATTCTTCTAGTATTCTTGGCTATAAATATAATACAAGTGAATTTCCAAGAATTCAGATCGGTTTCAATTCCGACGACGGTTTCGTAGCAGGTGCTGGCTTTTCAAAACGAACCTATGGATTTCGAAATGAGCCCTATGCTACGGATCAGAAATTTGGGATTTATCATTCATTCAATACAGGAAGCTACCGCTTCAAATACGATGGAGAGTTTAATCATATCACACATAACATCGACCTCCTTTTAAAAGGCAGGGTTGGAGTACCTGAAGTAAATAACTTTTTTGGCTTAGGTAATACTACAGAGATCGATGATGAGAAAAATTATGATTTTTACAAAATCCAATTCAAATTAACTGAGCTGCAGGTATTATTTCGTCAACGTGTTTTTGAAAGATTACAGTTGATGATAGGACCTTATTTTTTACATTACTCAAATAAATATTCTAAAAACAGTGATAAAATATTAGGC
>DATDCP010000304.1:0-6120 GCA_036524255.1 Chitinophagaceae bacterium | reverse complement strand
CTTGATGGCATTATCTATAATGTTATGAAAGGCAGTTTGCAGGTGAAGCTGGTCAGCTTGTATAAACGCAGGCTCTTGCCCGGTTAACCTGAAGCTTACTGTCTTTTTATTAAGAACGGAATGGCTTTGTATCAACTCATCCAAAAGAGTATGCATGTCTATTTTTTCTTTTTTCAAATTGAAGTCCGGAATATCCTGTATCGCTGCATCCAGGATCCTTTCCACGAAATCATTGAGCAGGTGAAGCTGCTTTTTACTTGTGTGCAAATAAAAGTCGGTGCGTTCGGTTGGTGGTATATGATGTTCCAGCGCATCCAGACCTGCTGAGGCGATCGTGATCGGTGTTTTCATTTCATGGGTCATGTTGTTGATGAAGTCAGTCTTTACTTCGTTGATCCTTTTTTGTCTTCGAATGGTCTTATACACAAACACGAGAGCTATATTGCTAATGAGCAGGATGAAGAAGAATGCCAGCATTGGCCATAGCAGGTCATTTATAAAAAAATTGTAGTCATATTTAAGCTCGGCAAAGATCAAAGAGCCTGGATAAAAAAATATGCGCTGGGGATTGGTGGAAAACGGATATGTCTTTGTTCTTTTCATTGACCATGCATTATTGATCCGCTCAGGCAGAGCTATCCTGCTGTTTTCTGCTCTGTTTATCGTAAACGTATCAAGGCGATATTTCGAATGGACTTCAAATGAATCCAATTCTTTTTCGTAAAGACTGCCAAGCAAAGCCAGGTCTGGTGAAACTGATCTCGGTCTGCTTACAAGTCCTTCGATCGATGCCGGATCTGGTCGCATGGCATAAAGCCTGGATGATGGAGAATGCACAGTTATGTTTTGCGAATCGAGGCGGTTTACAGCAATACTATCCAGCGACCAGGTGATCAATGCTTGTTTTGGTTTGGAAGCCGTATCAGTTCCTTTCAGTTTATTGTATTCAAATAGCGTTGAAAGCAATGCATTCGTACAGACAGTATTGAATTTCGCTTTTGTTCCTGTAATGCGTTGTAAGATGAGATAGACTTGTACACCGTTAAAAAACAGAAAGAGAAAAGAAATAAACAGCGTAGCATTCCGTGCAGATGTTTTCATCCAATACAATTAAGGTTGTAAGATAATGCCAGATGCATGATCACTCCAACCCGTCCGTCCTTTGATAAGCCATCATTTGCTAATGCAGCTTACCATTTATCAGACATTTATTTTCATTTACCTTAATTGAGTTGTTGCTGCGAAGAACTATAGAAGAAAGATGCTGCCAGCTCCCTTCAATTATGTTGTGCTGGTTGTGGGGAAAGACCCCGGCGGACGGAAATTATTTTTCTAATATGGTTCTATTTTTCTTTTGGAATAACCCCGTTTTTCTTTTTGAAAACCTCCCACTCATTCATCATCTCTTTAAATTTTTCGGGATTTGATCTGGAAAGATCATTTGTTTCGCCGATATCTTTTGAAAGATCATACAAAGCAAAAGCAGTTTCATCAAGTGGGTCAGTAATATTGGTGATCTTCCATTTTCCTTTTATCAGCATGCATTGTCCATCATGTTCCAGGCCAAAAGTATAGTCAGGCTTATGGATCGTTTTCATTTTTCCGGTGATAAATGAAAGAGATGATTCACCCAGCATTGGAGTTACTTTCTTGTTAGCGTATACGCCGGGATATTTAATGCCAGCTATTTCAAGAAAGGTTGGAGCAAGATCCATCACTGTGATAAATACATTTTGATATCCTTGTTTCGGTTGAACATTTTTCCCTGCAACGATCAAAGGTGTCACAATTCCGCCTTCAGTTGAGTAATATTTGAACATTTTAAAAGGTGCTGCTCCTGCCTGTGCCCATTGAGGACCGTAGGATACAAATGAACCAGCTTTACCCATGTTCTCATAATCGTTATTATAATGTTGCCGGATGTAAGGGCCCAATCCACCCGGAAGATTGTAAAAGTCTTCGGCTGCCGCACCGTTGTCTGACATAAATACAATGATCGTATTATCATATTGTCCTGATTGTTCAAGGTATTGCAGCACCTGCCCAACATGATCATCAAGGTTCTGCACCATCGCGGCGTATAATTCCATTTTTCTTGATTCTGCCTTTTTTTCTTCTGATGATAGAGCTGTCCAAAGTTTAATGTTGGCTGATCGTTCGGGTAATTTTGCATTCGGAGGAATGATTCCCATGGCCTGTTGTTGGTTAAATCGTAGTACCCGCAACGAATCATAGCCCATGTCATATTTCCCTTTGTATTTTTCCATATACTCAACAGGAACCTGCAATGGCCAATGCGGCGAAGTATACGTAAGTACAGCAAAGAATGGCTTATCTTTTTGTCGTTCTTTTATAAAACCGAGCATCTTCTCTGTGTAAACATCCGTTGAATATTTTCCATCAGGAAACAAAACCTTTTGATCATTCTCACGGTATTGAGGAGGTTCATTTTGAATAAATGGATCATTATTAAAATGATTTCCTCCACCGTTGAGTAACACAAAACTTTTTTCAAACCCCCTGGCATAGGGTATAGAAAAATCCTGGAATCCTATATGCCATTTACCTGCTATGAAAGTTTGATATCCGCCATCTTTTAAAAGTTGTGCAACGGTTACAATTCTATCAGTCAAATAACCTTCATAACCAGGCTTGCCTTCTCTTGAAGTTCCTTTAACCGGGAACATAGAGCCGATACCTGCAACATGATTATCATTCCCCGAAAATAACATTGCCCTTGTTGGAGCACAAAGAGGTGATGTATGAAAATTGGTGAACTGAATACCTTTTTTTGCAAGCTGATCGATATTTGGAGTTTTTATATCACCCCCATAACATCCCAGATCGGTATAGCCAAGATCATCTGCTACGATTAGTACTATACTTGGTCTTGCGCTATTATTTGTTTGAGCAGTAGCGACAATATTTAGACTGGTAACAATTATTAGTAAACCCAACTCACCAATTAACTTTTTCATACGTAGGTTTAATTAGTTCTAAAATAATAACGATGGTGGTTGGATCCTGAAGTTAATTAATAATCATTCTGTGGCGGAATAATTTTCCATTAGCTGGCAAGTTCCCGCCCATATATTGCAATGTCCCCTTCGCTTTTGCTTACCGACATGATCAAAAATTTCTTCAACTTTACACCGTTGTTGCATACATATTTAACAAGCTGTCATTAATGAACTTGAATCAAAGTATTTTTATTTAGATTTCAAAATAGATACTGGCGGACGTATCATCGCAACCAACAGAGTCAACCCGGCGACCAACCCTAATGACCAAACCATCCAGTCGAAAATGTACCATCTTTTTGCCTGGCTCTGTAATATCGGGTCTACCTGATCACTGTAACCCCTTTTGATCATATCAGCAAAAACAGGTTCCAGAAAAAAACCGGCCACCAAACCTCCAATGATAAACAAGGTCAGAGCAAAGAGTATAAGTTTTCGGCGTTGGTTTTTCCAGTTGGTAACCAAGGCGACGATAAACAGAACGAAAGTGATCATTGGAACCGTATTCCAAAAGGCACTACTGTTGTAGCCATATTCTCCCTGCAACATAGCGAATGAACGTGGTGGCGCTTCTGATATAGTACTTGCTACGACAGACAAAGCAAATAGCTGAGCTCCGACCTGGACGAGACAGCTTGCGACAAGTGCAATAAGGGTCAAATTCGGAAGATTCATTTTTTTCATGTCGATAATGTTCTGGTGATTATTGATTTGACTTTAAAAATTTAATTTCGTCTAACTCGCGGTGATGGAGGAGTTTTTATTCTTCTCTAATTAAAACCCGTTTTCCAACTTCAAAAGTAGGGTCACCAAGTAGCAAAGTGTCTCCTTTAAGTATAAATTGGCGGTGTTGGTCAGTCCCAATATAATTTATTACTGAACCACCTTTGACATGATGCGTTAAAATTGAATTTAAACTGTCAACTGTATACGTTCCGAAATAGCCCCATGCATTATCTAAAATTGCTCCTAATGTTAGAGGTTTAGTGTATTCGGAATCAGCAGGAATTATTAAAGGCTTTTCTGCTGATCCATTTAGGTTAACAATGCCGCTACTGGTATAAGTAAAATAACCTTTTGGATGGTCACCATAAGGATGTGTCCATTTATTAGTAACAGTGTCAAAGTCAGAATACTCAATTAATTTCCAGGTGCCTACTAATCTACTTTTGTTAGTTATTCTATTTTCTGTCTGATTGGAATTACACGAAAAAGCTGTGTTCATTACAGTAAGGAGAATAATTAAATGTATTTTTTTTATTTTCATGATGTTTATGTTGACTTGCCTACAACTTCTGCTTTACGGAAGTTCTCGTAAAGAAAGTTAATGATTCCAATTGTAAGGTGTACAGAATAAATAAATGCATTACAATTTTACGTTTGCATTCTTTCCGATGCGTGGAGACACGCATCGGGGCGTTTTATTTTTTACGGACACAAACCAAGGCTGAGGCCCTCTTTATTTATTTATGTTGTACTTGTTGTGGGCAAAACTCATTGCGGAATAAAACTAACCCGTTTGACCTCCAGCTTTCACCTATCTTTAAATATATCTCTATTCAATAAACAACTGGCATGAGAATTATTACCGTTATCTCCGCTATTTTATTTTTATCATCTTGTAGCGAAAAGAAAGACAAAAGAGAATTATTAACTGGCATGTATAAACTTGTCGTTGCCGAAAACCTGGACTCGACAGGTATATGGCGTGAAGATCCCTGGACGAAGGGTGGCACTGGTTATATTGTATATGATGGTCTTGGACATATGTCAGTACATATTACCCGTGCAGGGTATAAAGATTACAACTGGCTTAACAGAACCGATGCTTTAATTCCTGAAAAAATAGAAACCCGGATCGACAGCATGTCTGTTGATGAACTGAAAACAGCAGTCAGAGAATTTGCTGGCAGTTATGCGTATGCAGCTAACTATACTATTGAAGACACGGCAGATGTTGTAGTTCATCATCGCCTGACAGCTTCTATTCCTGCAGAATGGGGAACTGTAGCTCCGAGAGCATTTAGTTTTAGCGGCGATACAGTTATACTTCGTGTTCTGGATGGTAACAGGAGGTTGAAATGGTTGAAGATGCAATAGAAGAAAGACACTGCCCTCTTCATTCCTTTATGTTGTACTGGCTGTGGGGCAAGACCACGGGCCGACGAAAACACACTGTTAGCGGTTTGTGCTACTGTTTGCAGTGTCTAGTCCTGAAAAATATTTACGTTGTTATTTAGATACTGTTCTTCTTCTAAAATCAAAAAAGCCAACGATAAGAAACAAGAGAGCATATCCCAAAGAGGTCCAGGCAACTTGAGTTAGCTGTGATTTCAATTTTGTGGATACTGGAAAAGCATTGAAACTATAAGGAAAATAAAAAACCAGGTTTGACTTGTATTGTACGGCCATGATCGTGCCTGCCAGCCATAAAGCAAAACCAATTCCAATTGGAACTATAAAATTTCTGGATCGCAGCCCTATCCAGAATTGTATCGCACAAATAGCTAGCACTAAAATATAAGCATTAGCCGCATTCACCAATACTCTGTTTCCATTTAGTGGATGTTCAAATAAATTCAAAGTTGGTTTTATAAAGTTTATTCCCACAATAGCCAAAAACATGAATAAATGAGTTGCAATAAGGAAAACCAGCATTAATAAATGCACGTTGATAAATTTCGCTAAAAACACATTGCCCTTTGTTTGCGGAGATGCGAATACCTGTTTCCACGTATTATTCCTGTATTCGATCTGTGGAAGCAGTGTGCAGATCAGTATTATAAACAAGGGAAAAAGCGCTGTACCATTCATGTCAGAAAGTATTTTATAAACAGCATTCAGCGGGTCCTTTTTTAATGAATCAGATTCGCCTTCATCTAATAAAATATTCAACAGGTACATGACCGGACCAACTGCCGCACCAATTAGCGTAAGATAAAAAGATGCTTTTCGTGTTTTTAATAACTCAGACCGAAGTGATATAAGTAAGTTCATTATTGTGCAGTTGTCAGGTCAATAAATAATTGTTCAAGATCATTCCCCTTAGGTTGCAAAAGATATACGTCGAGATTATTTTGAATGAGTTTTCTTTGAATAG
>DATDCP010000303.1:0-5696 GCA_036524255.1 Chitinophagaceae bacterium | reverse complement strand
AACCGCTTCTTCGTTGTGATCCTATTGATATAATTCTGTCTGTTGCCTTGATCGCTTTTAGTGCCCCGCGATTATCTTCCATTGTTTCTGCAAAAGGTTTTTCTACAAAGGCATCACATCCTGCTTTCACTGCTTCAATCGCATGCAATGCGTGTTGAAAATCTGCAGTACCGATAAATACTGCGTCAACTAACTTTTTATCATACATCTCTTCATTATTGCGGCAGGCCACAATATCATGTCCCATTTTTTCTTTCCAGATTGCAGCACCGTCTTCCCTTCTTTTTTTCCAGATATCGGACACTGCAACCAAATCAAAATTCAATTCCTTGTAATGATTCATAAAACAAGGAATATGAGAACCGCGATGGCGGTCAGAAAAACCAACCACTCCAACTTTTACACGATCATTGGCGCCAAGGATATTGCGATAGCTTTTTGCGCCAAAAGCATTTGCACCCATATAAAGACCTGCGGAAGTGATAGCAGTTTTTTTGATAAATTCTCTGCGGGACTGTGACATATGATTTTAATTTAATTGTAGAAAATATGAAAAGCTGGCTAATTATATGCTCTATCAAATGTAAGTTAGAGACAATAATCCTCAATTTTAAAAATTTTACTGTTGCCACAACTGACCTCGAAATGGCTTTGAAAGTATCGACGTAGAAATAAGAGAGCTTTATTTCCTGCTAAAATCATCCTGCAGTCTTACAATATCATCTTCATCACTTGGGTTTGATTCATCAGTATGCTGCCAGATCTCGGCAACTATTCCCCAATCATCAAGACCAATCAAACGATGACGTTCGCCTTGTTTGAGTTTTATAATATCACCAACTTTTAATGTGTGACGAATATCTTCATCATCAGTTTTACTCGTCATCACGCCTACTGTTCCATCAATACATTTCCATATCTCAGCACGGCGATGATGGTATTGCCAGCTTAGACGCTGATGTGGGCCAACTATTAAAATTTTTGGACTGAGCTTGTTGGTGATCTTTAATTCAGCCAAATTTTCTTCCGCAAAATAATGTTGTGCAAACCGGGCAGCCTGTGCTTCGTCAATAACATAAAATCCACCCCATGGACGAGAATCATCTTTATCAACAATAGTAAAGTTGGATTGGCGCAGCAATGCTGCTACTTTTTCAAAGGTTGGTTTTTTGTCTTTCATAAATATTTTCGAAGATAACAATATATTCAAAAATAAATACCGGCTTCATGCCCTTCGTCATTGTTATATTTGTATATTCTTCGTCACGAAAATAAAAATAATAATGCCATCTATCCAGGTAACAGTTCATCATAAACTTACCGAACACGAAGCAATGTCTCGAATAAAAAATCTCGTTACCCAATTGAAACATGATCATGGAGATAAAGTAGCCAATATGAAGGAAGAATGGCATTTAAAAAGCAGTAAATTTAGTTTTACTTTTCACGGATTTGATCTTTCAGGCACTATTGATCTTCACCCGGGAACTGTTGAGATCCATGGTAAATTGCCTTTCGCTGTATCCTTATTCCGGGGAAAAATTAAAGATGTGATAAAAGAGAAAGCAAAAGAATTATTGGAAGGTCCCAAGATAACAGAGAAATAAAAGTGAATTAAGAACCATAGTATGATTTTGGAAAAGTGTCAAACTTTTTGGCAAAATTAGACCCACCCCACTCACTTCATTCAATCTTCAGCTGCCATTTCATTCCCTTTTTCATCAAAAAAACTTCCCTTTGGTTCTTCTAAGAAATCTATATTTTTATTTGTACTTGTCTTTTTGAGAAATTTCCATTTTTTGTCGGGAACTTCTTTGTTATCCTCTCCGGATGCATCTTTTGTGCTGCTTACCTGATCGGAATACTTCATGTTGTAAGAGTCGATATTCAACTTCGACTTCAATGAGGTTTGCTTAACTGATTCGGAAGCCTTTTTTGTAGCCTTCGTTGAAAATTCAAACCCTGGGTTCTTTTCTTTTATTTTTTTAAGGCTCATGATTAAAGTTTTAATATGTGAATTTACTTTTTTTTCGCGATTACCATCCCAATCCAAGACAAGTAAACTGGTGCAGCGTTTTCACTTCCATTGCTTGTAAGAGGGCCCGTGTTAAGTTATGAGGCAGTTTAGCTGCATATTCCTTTTTTGCATTGAACAAAGCAAGAGCCGGCGGTGCTCCTTTTTCAATCTGTGCCCAAAATGATAAATGCATTGGTTTGCCAAGAAAATTATCTTCCCTTCGCCTGGGTGAATAATGCGCCCCGGTGCAACCAATAAATGCGTTGGCGGAACTTTGAAGAAATGCAAGAGCGATCGATTGTTCTGAAGTTCTTGAGCGAAGCGAAATATCTGGTTCTTTGCGATCAGCTTTCGGAAGTGCAATAAGAGCTCCATAACAACAGCCGCTAAAAATAACTGCACCGGGAGCAGACTTCGGTACATTATAAATATCAAAAGCTTCAAATGACCCGCTTTCCTCTTTTTCCCCTGCGAATCGGGTGGCATCGCTATGTGACCCATGTAACATAAAATAAACAGCGCCATTTGCTTGGTCTTTAGCAACCAGTTTCGGTGAACATTTTTCTGATACTTCGAACTGCGTTTTATCCTTAAATGGTATCTTGTCGAAAACATCAATTGCAAAAGGCCGCATGATATTGCGAATACCGAATTTATTTTGGATCGTAAATGATGGTGCTTGTAATGCTTTCCTTAAAAGATTAGCGCTTTTGCCATCAGGTATACGGCTTACCGGAAGTTCAGGCAAAAAATCATTATCGGTATCACCATAAATATCATCACACCATACAATAAAATCATCGGATTCAGTGGTATCTTCATCATCCTCTGCTTCATCTTCGATCTTTTTTCTCATTTCATCGGATAATACATTTAATTGAGCTGAAGGAATAACATCGTATCCCCCAATTATCACTATTCCTTTTGTGTTCGACTCAATTTTATTGGCAACCAGCTTTGCTGTCTCTACTATATCAGCACTTGGGATATCTAACAATCTTGCACCGGGTATGTTATTAAGAATATCCAACACTTCCTTTGTCTCAGCTATCCCGATATTTTCTTTCAGTACAGAAGAATTAGTAACAAAAAGGAGGTTTTCAAAACGTCCACCGGAAGGCTCATCGATCCGGGGAGATTCACCTATCGCTATGGGCTTTTTTTTTTCGCCACTCGTATCAATTGTAATAGTTACAGTAGTAAGACTAACAGGGATTTTTGCCGAGATCTCTATTACGTCTTTTGAACCTTGCGCATGGCTTACAGGTGGCGTAACCGGCTTATTTTCAGGTTCAGGATTAAGAACTCCTTCTGATTTTCCTTCAATCTTTTTTTCTCCAACTTCAACAGGCGCATCACCTTCTACATTTTGGGTAAAATTATTAAAGGAGCCTTTCGTTATAGATAAAGTAACCTTACCATTTTCTTTCTCTGCTTTAATAACCCCGTTACGATCAGTTCGGGCAAATTGTATTTTACTTTTCCTGGCTTTCAATACTTTTAATACTTCAGGGTCAGGATGATCTTCATCTATTTTTCCTCCTGAATGCACAAAGAATTCAGTACCCTCACTGATCCATTTATCATACATCTCTGTGCTGATCCCATTATCGGATGTATGATGAGATGTTTTGATCAAGTCATATGGGCCATTCACAAAAACTTTTTTGATCAATGCGTTCATTTCATCTTCAATATCAGTAACAGCAGGTATTGCAAATTGCATATCGCCGGTAAGCAAAGTGGAAAAATTATCTTCAGCTACTTTAATAATGATACTCTCATTGTTAATACTGCCTGAATTTTTCTTTGCATCTAAAAAGAATTCATTATCAGAAACGCTTTTGCTAAAAAGTTTGCGATAAAGGTCAACCCGGTCTTCGAACGCATCTGATGCAAAGGAATTATCCAGGAAATCAGCAATGGAATCTCTTATACCCAACAAAGCTGTCTGCGTAAGTTGTAAATGTCTTTTTGTTGGCCCCAATATCTTTAATCCAAAATCACTGAATTCCTGTTCCAGAGCATCATATTTGTCTGGTGTTGCATCCCTGCCCCGAAACAAAGTCACATCAGCTCCGCCCGCTTTCAGATTTTTGATCATGCGTCGATAACGCACTACTGTTTGCTCAATGTCTGATAAAAATTGTTCTAATTCATCATCAGGAAGGTTGGAATGATCTTCTTCCAGCAATGCCTCGGTAATACCGTCTCTGACAACAGCGCTATCGCTGTCACTCTCACCTACCTTACCCCAACGATAAGCCGGGTCAGTCAATAAATATTTATCGGCTGTAATCTCACCACCGCCGATCATTTCCGGAAATGATCCAATATGATCATCATGATTATGTGTCATTATGAGCAAATTGAAATGAAACGGAGGGTCTTGCTGCAAGATTTTTTTAAGCTGTAAACGCAACGATGATTGATCTGATGGTTTACCAAAATCAACCAGTATTTTTCTGTTTCCTTGTATAATGACAATACAATCCCCATACTGTTTGAGACCCATGTCAAGAAAATAAATAGTCATCGATAAAAATTTAATAGTTATAATTATCTAAATGTGTCGTTCAAAAGAGTTTCTATTATGCTGATAAGTGTTTCCAGAAAGAATGGATTGGAGAAGAAATGTATCACACTAAGTTAAAGGTAAAATGCACTGTAAGGAATACCTCAAAAGTGGGATATTGAAAGTGTTAACTGAAAAATCATATTGCCAACCCTATACGAGTTGAAGCCAGAAAAATTTTACTTTTAGATCAATGTTCAAAAAAGCGCTGGCAAAAACACTACATAACTGTGAATCAAAAACTTGAAGTACTTTTTGTTCACCCGGGCAGGTGGTCCATTAGTATCGAATATTATGAGAGTATAGCATGCAAAAAGTTGTAATTCAGTTTTATTTTTCATGACTGTTGAGATCCATGGTAAATTACCTTTCGCTGTAGCCTTATTTCGGGGGAAAATTAAAGATGTGATAAAAGAGAAAGCAAAAGAATTATTTGAAGGTCATAAAGCAACAGATCAATAAAAGTTAAGTAAGTAATGGGCAACGCCCCTCTTAGTTTTCCTAAGATGAATTCTCTTGCTATTAGAGGAGGAGAAAAAAATGATATAGGGCCTGGATACCAACAAATAGCCATGAATGTTTCTTATCAAAATAAACATTGCCCAATTTGTAGTCTGATCTTGGCTGACCTATGCCCCCAAAGAAAAAATGACCGTCTTAAAAGACGGTCACTACCCACCAAACTAACTTGCTATGCTAAGAAAAGAACTACTTATTAAGGACGATCTCATCCAATTCAGCACTTTCTCTCACCGCTTCAAGGATCAAGTCTATTATACCATCATCTATTTGAGTATTAGTTTTGAAAGCCACTTCTTTCAACAAAGAAAAGTCAGTGTATATCCCTTTTAATATATCCTGGTAAATTTCTTTTCTATTATGTTGTTTGATACCCCAAAGCACACTTTTCATTTCTATTTTACCTACAGTTTTAATAGCTGGAAGAACAGCCTTAACGATCATCTCTTTAACCTTTGACATAATTTTTTTTATAATTAATTAGAAATTCAGGTATGATTTATTCAAAACATATCTTACGAATCCTCCTATTATGAAAGTCTGCCACATAAATACTTCCTTCTTTATCTACTGCGAGGCCATGCG
>DATDCP010000302.1:0-3275 GCA_036524255.1 Chitinophagaceae bacterium | reverse complement strand
GGATAAAAAAGCAGATAGTTCAGACCTGGAGAAATCAAAAGCACATATCATCGTTGAAATTATTGAGTATATGACAAATTCTGTGGTGATCAAAACTATCATCAAAAAGTCCACAGGCAATATAAGTGTAATGTCTTTTGACAGTGGAGAAGGGTTAACGGAAAAAACCTCTCCGTTTGACACGTTTGTACAGATCCTTGAAGGCAAAGCGGAGATAGTTATTGATAAGGAATCCAATTTGCTGGAATCAGGCCAGGGAATAATAATACCTGCACATTCACCAAATTTCATAAAACCCAACGGCCGGTTTAAAATGATCTCGACCATTATTAAAAGCGGTTATGAGTAATCATCCCTTTTCAAATTTTTGCAAATTTTAAATCTTAGACAATAGGTTAGACTAAAACTTTGCGCCTAGACTTATCCCAAACAGCCCAACTGCTTTTTTTTCATCTAAGCTCATTTCGCTTTGAAGGTTCATTTTATAACCTATGCTTGCGGTTGGAGTAATAAAAAACATATCATTAATAAGGATCATATAACCTGTTTGTAAAGAAGGAATGAAGATCATGGAAGTATGGGGGCCATCAACCATGAGTGTTTGTGTTTTCAGTGCAATTTTATAGGTAAACAGATCTGCTTTTGCTCCAATAAAAAAACGATGTGGTCTTAGGCCTGTATAATAACGATAGCCCAAGCCAACTCCCAACCCTCCATTATTTATATTATAATAAAAAGAAGCCGTAGGATCGCCTGCCATATAATAGCCGACTGTGGCATGAAAGGAATGATGAAGTTTTGCATTTGTAGCCAAATGAAGGCCGATAAACGAGCCATCTTCATACCATTGAAATTCGGCGCCTACATCAGTTGTGTTATACCCTACTTCCATCTGTGCCTGGGAAAAAGCAAAAAGAAATACTAGAAAAAAAGTGGTGGTTACTTTTTTCATGGATTGAATTTGCAACAAGATAAAAATTTATTGCACAAATAAAAAGCGGTGGGATTTATATAAGAGAATGTTCGAAAGTCTCCCCTTTGGGGAGATTTAGAGGGGCTTTAGAATTTCGGACAGTTAAGCTTTTTAAGACTCCCGTCAACTGGTTTCTTAATATAAATAACAGAAAGCTCAAAACCGCCACGCATATTGGATGCCGGCTGAAGGCTCGAAATATTTACATCGTAAGAAGCACCGACCTGCACATCGCCAAACTCCACACCGATATAAGGAATGACTGCATCCGTAACATTATTAAACCTTGCCCATGCTCCTAAGTAAACGTTCACCGGGTTTTCTTCATCATAATTAATGTTCAATGCATAAGCGCCGCCAAACATCAGGTTGTTAGCATTTGCCTGGAAACTATAATTAGCGCTAAAATGAAATGCGTTGTATTGATTGGTTGGCAGACGGGCACCACCATGTAGGGTCGTTCTTGAATTCAAATAAAACTCGCCGCCCTGGAAAGTTTCTTTCGGACGATTGATATGATACATAGAAGCGCCGAGATAAAAATTATTATAACCATTAGAGCTTCCATTATATAATATACCGGCATTGATATCCATATATTTTACCTGCAGATCACTTTGAGTAAAAATTTCAGTGGTGTTCCCGGTAAATCCAAGTGCGGTCAACTCATCTTCAAAATCCAGGATACTTACATTAAGACTTTTATCTGTGTACGATCCCTGGAAGCCAACTCCAATTTGGTGAAAACCGTCTTCATCAAGTCCTTTATGATAAGCAGTAGAAAGTGAGAACTGGTTGGTGCGTAAAGCTCCGTTGCCATTTTGATCATTCATAAATAATACCCCGATACCCCAACGATCAATTTCCGGTAAATTATTTCTTAATAAATGAAAGTCACCGGAACCGGTTTTAGTAACAAAGGCATTGTTAATAGAAGGCCACTGATTTCTGTAATTACCAGCAAGACGAAATGAACCGTCAAACTTACCAGTCAACGCAGGATTTAAAGTTAAAGGCGATGCGAAAAATTGTGAAAAGTTAGGGTCCTGTGCTAAGGAGACAGAAGCAATACATGAGAATAACAATAGGGTTAAGAGGAGTTTCTTCATCACAAATAAATAGAGAAGTAAATGTACATTTTTTTGGAGACGTTTGAAACTTAAAATTAGCTGCTTTTAACCCTGGCTTTTAGAGCCATAGGCCAGGTCGCCGGCATCACCCAAGCCCGGTACAATATAGCCTTTGGCAGTTAGTTCCTCATCAATATCCCCGCACCAAATTGTAACCGCAGGAGCCTCTCTCTTTACATATTCTATTCCGACTGTGCAGGCGATGGCACAAACAACATGTATTTCTCTTGGAGGGCCTTCTTCTTTTAAAAAGTGAATTGTTTTTACAAGGGACGCACCGGTAGCTAACATCGGGTCAGAAATTATAAGAATTCTGTCTTCAAGATCAGGACAGCTCATATATTCAAGACTGATCTCAAAAGTCCCGTCTTTTTCATGTTTGCGATAAGCTGCAGCAAAGGCATTATCTGCTTTATCAAAATAATTAAGCAAACCATTATGCATGGGTAACCCAGCACGAAGAATAGTTGCGAGTACTGGTTGATCTTTTAAAACTTTACTTGTAGCCGTTCCCAGGGGAGTTTCAACTTCCGTTTCTACAAAGGGTAAAACTTTGCTTATCTCGTAAGCTGCTACTTCAGCGATACGTTCAAGATTATGGCGAAATCGCATCCTGTCCTGCTGAATTTCTGTATCACGCAGTTCACTTACCCAATTGCTGACAAGAGAGTGTTGGTCGCTTAAGTTTACAATCACAGTTTTGATTTTAGATTTACGATTAAGAGCGACTTTGCTCAGGATCTAAAGCGGTACTTTTACAAATCTAAAATCTTAAATCCGCAATCTAAAATCAAAATGATCTATCGTGCAATGGGAGTTTTATTTTCCGAATCCGGTTATTCGGTTGCCCTTTCTGAGTTTCATGAAAATGCCGGGGCATGGACGTTTATATTAAAAGCAAATAATTCTTACCCCACAGGAAACAGCATTTCACTAATTGAAAAATTTATCGAAGAAAATAGTTTACAATACCAGGTTGCACTGATCACCGTGCATGCGGAATCACCCGGCGTATTATTTAACGGGGCTTCTGTTGCTGCAGCAACCGGCCTACCTGTTATTACAGACCTTACAACACTTGATATGGCACTTGGAGGCAATGGAGATTTTTATAATTCTGCATTAAGAAAACTAAATATTACAAGTGAAAACATGAATGTGTTAAATAAGAC
>DATDCP010000301.1:0-6456 GCA_036524255.1 Chitinophagaceae bacterium | reverse complement strand
TTCTCAGTAGTAGCTGCCACTTTATTGATTGCAGCTGTCATCTCCATACTGATCGAAGCTTTTTCCATTTTTATATAGCTGCCCGGACTTACTTCCAGGTTAATGGTACCATCTTCGTTTATTTTATTTACAGTGCCATGGATGCCAGCAATAGTTACCACTTTAGTTCCCTTTTGCATATTTTCAATGAATTTTTTCTGCTCCTTTTGTTTTTTAGTTTGTGGTCGTATAAAGAACAACCAAAAAACAAGAATGATCATTCCCATGAAAACTAGTGTGGTTGTGCCACCGCCAAACATACCACCTCCGGAAGAACCAGAGCCACCGGCTTGTAATAAATAGATATACATTTAATTTTTATTTTTTAATGAATCAGCTTTTTGCTTTTACCTCAACACGAAAATTTAAGGTGGTCATAGCCGGGTCTAAATTCGCAAAAACATTAACCTGCTTTGATTGACTGCCTGGTTTTCCTGAACTGTTAAATGATGCTTTGATAACACCTGTTTCACCCGGTTGATAAGGTTTTTTTGGAGTTTCAGGGACTGTACATCCACATGAAGCGCTCACGTTTGAAATGATCAAAGGTTTATCACCTACATTTTTAAAACGAAAACTAACTTCAAGATTTTCACCTTCTTTCATCTTCCCAAAATCTCTATCCATTCCATCAAGCCATTCCACTTTTGTTAAAGTAGCCGGATCAACCGTATTTTGTTGAGGGGCGGCTGTAGCGGTAGCTGTTGGAGTTGCAGTGGTTACTGCTTCTGCTGTTGTCGTTGCTGTGGCAGATGATGTTGCGTCAGCTGTTTTGTCTGCCTCTTTACATGATGATATTGTAATAGTGGCAGCGAGTACAATAAGGATCTTTTTCATGTTTAATTTAATTTGAAGATTGCAAATGTAAGAGAAAGCTTTGAGTATAAAAGCTTCTGTTGTTAACTATTGGTGAAACGCCATTGTCTATACCTTTTTGTAATCTACTTTTTGCATTTTACCTTCTGCCACAAGTTCTTTATGAATATTATCAAGGATGCCGTTTACAAACTGGCCACTTTGCGGGGTGCTGTATTCTTTTGCCAGGTCAATATATTCGTTAATAGTAACTTTCGGAGGTATCGTTTCAAAATAAAGAAACTCGGCTACACCCATCTTCATTAAGATCATATCCAACAATGCGATCCTTTCAGGGTCCCAGTTCTTTAGTTTTGGAATAATAAGCGTTTGCAGGTGTTCGCTTTTTTCATGTGCCGTTTTTAAAAGGTTGATCGCAAAATCTTTTTTTTCGCCACTGATCATTTCTTTGAAATCGGCGCTGCCCGGTTTTTGTAAAACGTTTACAAGCAATTGGATCACCATTTCGCCATCATCATCCCAATTCGAAAAATTTTCTTCTATGTATGAAGTAAAATTTTCATCAGCCAGCAAAATTTTATCTAACACAAACTCGAGCAACTCTTTTTCTTCCTTATTATCTCTGCCTTGCTTATTGATATAAGTTTTATACTCTGGAGTTTCAGCAAGACGTAAATAAGCTTTTCGAACGAGATCTTTGTTGATCAGGAGTTGGGGTTTTGTTTTTGCCAATGCCTCTTTAAAGGATGGGTCCTCCAATATCCGCCACAATATTTTATTGCCTGATAATTTTGTATTAACATGAAGATCTTCAAATGAAGGAAGATGCTTGCCTGCCCGTTGATGAGAATCTGTTTCCGCGTAGCGGCATACTTCAGTTAAAAAATATGTGAGGTGAACAAGTAGCTGGCGGGTTTGGTCAAAATGATTTTGGAGGATCTTTTGAGGTTCTCCTGGTTTTATATCGGATTCAAGGGTAGATAGGTTATATAGCGTCTGCATCACTTTTACCCGGATATTTCTTCTGCTGATCATCTTTAAGAACTGTTTGGGCAGCGAAGATAAGCCAATCATCAAGTGGTTTGTACCAATATATTTTTTTCACCGCCATTATTTTTATTCACAATTCATTTTTAAAATTGAACGCAAAAGTTTGAACAATAAGGTTCAAAATATTTTTTTTAAAAGCTTTAAAAAGTTCCCTCATTGACCCTATCTTTGCCGCCCAAATAAGTTCTTAAATATTCGCAATTGCGAGTTGACGAATTTGGAAGACCAAGTAGTTCACGAAATGAACGGTCGCTATTACCAATAAATCAAAAAAAGAAATGGCAAAAGAAGTCTCTGGCTTTGTTAAGCTTCAGTGCAAGGGTGGCCAGGCCAATCCTGCACCTCCGATCGGTCCAGCTTTAGGTTCCAAGGGTATCAATATCATGGAATTCTGTAAGCAATTCAATGCCCGCACACAGGACAAAATGGGCAAAGTGCTTCCCGTATTAATTACAGTTTATACAGACAAAAGTTTTGATTTTATCATCAAGACTCCTCCTGCATCTATTCAACTGCTTGAGGCTGCAAAATTGCAAAGTGGTTCAAAAGAATCTAACCGTGTAAAAGTTGGTAAGGTGAATTGGACACAGGTAGAGGCAATCGCAAAAGATAAAATGCCTGACCTGAACTGCTTTACAGTTGAAAGCGCCATGAAAATGGTAGCTGGTACGGCACGCAGCATGGGTATTACTGTAGAAGGTAAAGCTCCCTGGGAAAATTAATCGGTGAAAAATTAAAACGAATCACAATGGCATTTATCAGTAAAAAAAGAAAAACAGTTCAGTCAAAAGTTGACGGAGCTAAACACTATAGCCTGAAAGAAGCATCTTCATTGGTGAAGCAAGTAACCACTTGCAAATTTGATGCATCTGTGGATCTGCATATCCGTTTAGGAGTTGATCCTAAAAAAGCAGACCAGGCGATCCGTGGTACAGTAACATTACCACATGGTACAGGTAAAACAAAAAAAGTATTGGTGCTTTGCACACCCGATAAAGAAGAAGCAGCAAGAGCAGCGGGTGCAGATTACGTAGGTCTTGATGAATTTGTAACAAAGATCGAAGGCGGTTGGGTTGATGTAGACGTTATCATTGCAACACCACAAGTGATGCCGAAGATCGGTAAGCTGGGTAAAGTGTTAGGTCCAAGAAACCTGATGCCAAATCCTAAAACTGGTACGGTTAGCAATGATGTAGCTGCAGCAGTTAATGAAGTAAAAGGTGGTAAGATCGCTTTCAAGATCGATAAAGCTGGAATTATTCATGCTTCGATCGGTCGTGTAAGTTTTACACCTGAAAAAATTGCAGAAAATAGCCAGGAGTTATTGAATGCAATTATTAAGGCAAAACCATCTTCATCTAAAGGAACATACCTGAGAGGTGTAAGCATGGCAAGCAGCATGAGTCCTGGTATTTCTATTGACACAAAAGGATTTATTCATTAAAACTCCCAAACCCCTAAGGGGGGCTTTGAAGAAACAAAAATTTAGAAGAGTCAAAACTTAATAAAATGACTAAAGATCAAAAAAACGAAGTAATAGAACTGCTGAAAGGTAAGTTCTCTCAATACAATAACTTTTATGTTACTGACACAGAATCGTTGTCAGTAGCGCAGATCGTAAAGCTTCGCCGGGCTTGTTTCAACAAACAAGTTGAAATGAAAGTGGCAAAGAATACATTGATCAAAAAGGCAATGGAGTCATTGGATACAGAACGTTATGCTGGGGTTTATGATTCACTTCATAAAGTAACTGCATTGATGTTTTCAGAAAATCCAAAAGATCCTGCATTGATCATCAGTTCTTTTCGTAAAGAAAGTAAAGGGGAGATGCCTGTATTAAAAGCAGCATTCATCAATGGTGATGTCTACATGGGTAACGATCAATTAGCATCTTTAGTTAAGATCAAAACTAAGAATGAATTGATCGGTGAAGTAATTGGTTTGTTGCAATCACCTGCGAAGAGAGTTATTGCGGCGTTGCTGCATAATGCAGAGAAGAAGGGTGAAGTAGCAGCAGCACCAGCAGAGTAATTTCAAGATTTCATATTTCTAAATTTCTTGTGTTCAATTATTGAAACAAGAAATCTTGGAACCAGAAATAAAAGCCCAGGCCTGAGGGTTATAATCAAAGGCAAAGTTTTTTTAATCATCCGTCGGATTTCTCCCGATAATTATCGGGACGGAATAAGAAGACGGGAAAAATTTAAATCAAATGGCAGACGTAAAAGCATTAGCAGAAGGCCTTGTAGCCTTAACAGTAAAAGAAGTACAGGAATTAGCTGACTTCTTAAAATCAGAATATGGAATCGAACCAGCAGCAGCGGCAGTAGTAGTTAGCGCTGGTGGTGATGGCGGCGCAGCTGCTGTTGAAGAAAAAACTGCATTCAATGTAGTTTTGAAACACGGTGGTGCATCTAAACTTAACGTTGTTAAGATCGTTAAAGAACTTACTGGCTTAGGTTTGAAAGAAGCAAAGGACCTGGTTGATGGAGCTCCTAAGAACATCAAAGAAGGAATTTCTAAAGTAGAAGCTGAAGAAATTGCAAACAAGCTGAAAGAAGCTGGCGCAGATGTAGAGATCGCTTAATTCTTTATTGAATAAATTTTTAAAGCTCTTCAATATGAAGAGCTTTTTTATTGTATTGAAAGATACGGAGCAATCTTTTCATAAATCTCATCGGTCACTGCCATTACTTTCTTTATATCTTCTATTTTAGAAAATGATCCATGCTCATTTCTGTAAGCTATAATTGGATTGGCAAGACCGTATTTGATATAAGGATGAGCTTTCATTTCATCAACAGTTGCTGTATTGATATTTATTTTTTTAACAGAAAAATTATTCAGTTTCAAGTATTGTTTTATTTTTTGAAAAGTAGAATCAGGTAAACCATAGATTTCTCCAATTTGTTCTACAGAATAAAAACCACCAAGCTTTTCTCTAAATGTTATAATTCGTGCTGCGAGTTTACTACCAATGCCAGGCAAAGAAATAAAAGCTGTTGTATCAGCAGTATTTACATCAATGATCGAATAGCGGGCAGCATAAGTTTTTGATGGTTGTATTTCATCTATCGGTTTTGATGAAATAGACTCTTCATTTGTTTTTGAGGTATTCGATCCAATTTTGATATAAGGCTTCAGTCTTTCATATTCATTATCATGAAGGCCGTAGATCCTTTGCAAGTCCTCCGGTTTATAAAAGCGTCCGCCTTTACTTCGATAGTTTTCAATTGTCTTAATTGTCTTATCTCTTAATCCTAATTTCTTCCATTCAGAGGCCGTAATTGAATTGGGATCAAAATAAAAAAGCTCGCCTTTTATCAGGTCGTTTTTGATGTAGCTACTTTTTCTTTTGTCATATTGATAAGCATAGGCATTTTCGTTATCATTTTTTTGATAATGATCAGCTGAAGAGTCCTGAACTTTTATTTCTGATCTTTTAACTGCAGCCATCCATGTAGTATCCATCTTAATCGGTCGGTTGCTGGTTGTTTTTGAAAGAATATCCGGCAAAAAAAGTGTAAAGAGGATCACACTAACAACCGTCAGAATTCCTATTCTTTCTTTTTGGGTAAACGACAGGTAATCTTTTATGAATTCACCCCATTTCACAGCGAGAAATTTGATTTAAGTTAGATGAACTTTCGAAGTCAGGAAATTCCCATTTCGTGGTACTTCGGCGGGGTTTTTGTTAGCAAACTTTTCTTGGTTGGAAAGTTTAAATCCTTACCTTTGCCATCCTTTTTATTTAGCGCTAATATTTTGACGGCCCAAATCATGATTAAATAGCTGATTGTCACGGGATTTTCTTTTAAGTTAGAAAATGCCCGAATGTGATTTGTGTCCCCCGTCGAAAAACTAAAAAACCGGTTTTACAGATATGTCTTCAACAAAAATGAATCACAGGGTAGATTTCGGTAAAATCAAACATCTCGCAGATGCCCCTGACTTGCTCGACATCCAGATCGCATCTTTCAAAGAATTCTTCCAGTTGGAAACAACTCCGGATAAAAGAAACATTGAAGGGTTGTTCAGGGTGTTCAAAGAAAATTTTCCTATTACGGATACCCGCAACATTTTCGTGCTGGAATTCCTTGACTATTTTATTGATCCTCCACGTTACACCATCGAAGAGTGTATGGAAAGAGGGTTGACTTACGCCGTTCCTCTCAAAGCCAAACTTCGTTTGAGCTGTAATGATGAGGAACACGTCGATTTCCAGACCATCGTTCAGGATGTGTTCCTGGGTAACATTCCTTACATGACACCAAGAGGTACTTTCGTTATCAATGGTGCTGAAAGGGTTGTTGTTTCCCAGTTACATCGTTCACCTGGAGTATTCTTTGGTCAGTCTGTTCACCCGAATGGAACAAAGATCTACTCTGCAAGGGTAATTCCTTTCAAAGGTGCGTGGATGGAATTTGCAACTGACATCAACAACGTGATGTATGCATACATCGATCGTAAGAAAAAATTCCCGGTAACTACATTGCTTCGTTCTATCGGTTATGAAACTGATAAGGACATTCTTGAATTATTCGGAATGGC
>DATDCP010000300.1:0-10948 GCA_036524255.1 Chitinophagaceae bacterium | reverse complement strand
CCACCGTACTCAGCCCCAAAATCCATTAATATCATCTCTCCGCTTTTACATTCCTGGTTATTGGATATATAATGAAGTGTTCTTGCTCTATCACCGCTTGCAATGATACTTCCGTAAGCAGCACCTGTAGCTCTTTGCATTAAAAACGAATGAAATATCTCCGCTTCAATTTCATATTCCCAAACACCCGGTTTAATAAATTGAAGTAAACGCCGGAAAGTATTATCCGTTATATCAATTGCTTTCTGCAACACTTCAATTTCCAATGGAGTCTTTATTGCACGAAGTCGTTTTAAAATTTGTGCACTGCGTTTATAATTATGCAAAGGATATTTTCTTTTCATTTCCTCAGCATAACGATAATCCCTTACAAGCACCCAATTGGCTTTGCGATCATGTTCATTTGTATTCAAATAAATAGTATCGCTCCAGTGTATCCATTTTTGTAATAAAGGTTCGATGCTGTCAAGCCAGACAATATTCTCAATACCTGAAGCAGCCGTCGCTTCTACTTTACGTAATCTATTACCATCCCACTTTTCTTTTAATTCATTTGGACGAACCAACACAAGAACTTCGCGGAATTTTTTTTCAGGGTTATCTGGAAAAAGGATCAACATACTGTCTTCCTGTGTCACACCGGTTAGCCAAAACAAATCTGAATTCTGTTTGAACTTATGAAGTGCATCGGCATTCATTGGCAACTCATCATTGCTATTAAAAATGGCGATTGAATTGGAGGCCATCTCTTTTATAAACCTTTGCCTGTTTTGAATAAAGATCTCTGAGTTCAGTGGAAGGTATTTCATTATAAAAATTATGTTTAAAGATAAGCCCAGAGGCTTTGTCACTAACCCGTCGTTTTCCCCAAAAGTTGATAAAACGCCAGGAAAAAAATTTCAATCCTTGCTTTTGCAATAGTACTATTAATCAATGACTTTTAACAGCAGGCTATTTTTAAGGTCTGGACTTCATAATGTGTGTTACGAACACTTGTTTGTTTTGAATAGGGTTTGTGCCCTACCTTTGCCATCAACACAAAATAAAAAGCTTGGCTATGTCTGTTCCGACTATTTCTTTTCCTGCCCAAAACCTCATGAAATCTGTTTTAAAATTTTCCGAAAACGTTCATTATCAAACTTGTCCTGGTGATCTAATTCTTGATTCCCTCCGAATTGGCGAAGGCGTTTTATCTGATACTGGTGCACTGGTAATACAAACTGGTGAGTTTACAGGACGCAGCCCAAAAGATAAGTTTATAGTGAAGGATGATGTCACTGAAAACACGGTTTGCTGGAATGAATTTAATATACCGGTTGATGAAAAATATTATCACATCATTTATAAAAAAATGATCGGTTACCTGGAAAAACTTCCCGAGTTATGGGTACGGGATTGCTATGCTTGTGCCGATCCCCGTTATCGTCTTAATATCCGGGTAGTAAATGAAAAACCATGGAGTAACCTTTTTGCATACAATATGTTTTTAAGACCGACCGAGGAGGAACTTGAAAACTTTAAACCTGAATGGCATATAATATCATGTCCCGAATTAAAGCTTGATGCGGAAGAATGTGGAATAAGACAACATAATGTTTCACTTGTTTCTTTTAAACATAAAATGATCCTGATCGCAGGCTCTGGCTATACTGGTGAAATGAAAAAAGGAATTTTCACGATCCTAAATTATATTTTACCACAAGAAAAAAATGTCCTGAGCATGCATTGCAGTGCAAACATGGGAGAAAATGGGGACACTGCTATTTTCTTTGGGTTAAGTGGCACTGGTAAAACAACTTTAAGTGCAGATCCAAATCGCATGCTGATCGGTGATGATGAACATGCATGGACGTCTGATAATATTTTCAACTTTGAAGGCGGCTGTTATGCAAAATGTATTCACCTGACCGAAGAAAAAGAACCCGAGATATTCCAGGCGATACGACATGGTGCATTAGTTGAAAACACAAAATTTTTCCCGGGTACTAATAAAATAAATTTTGAAGACGGATCGGTTACGGAAAATACAAGGGTTTCTTATCCTATAAATTTTATCAGTAATGCGCAGGAACCATCCATCGGCGGTTTACCAAAAAATATTTTCTTTTTGACTTGCGATGCATTTGGTGTGTTGCCACCAATATCAAAACTTACTCCCGGACAGGCGATGTACCAGTTCATTAGTGGTTATACGGCCAAAGTTGCCGGCACAGAAACAGGAATTACTGAACCGAAGCCAACGTTTAGTGCATGCTTTGGAGCACCATTCCTTCCTTTGCATCCCGGAAAATATGCAATGATGCTTGGCAAAAAAATGCAGGAGAATAAAGTAAATGTTTGGCTGATCAATACCGGGTGGACCGGGGGTTCTTATGGCGTTGGTAAAAGGATCAAATTATCTCATACCCGTGCAATGATAACTGCAGCATTGGAAGGCAAACTCGATAATGTGAATTATGAAAATCATGAGGTCTTCGGTGTGGCAATGCCAACCAGTTGTCCAAATGTTCCGGCTAAAGTTTTAAATCCAAGGAATACCTGGACCGATACAAATGCCTATGATGAAAGAGCAAAATGCCTCGGTGGGCTCTTTGTAAAGAATTTTGAAAAATATGCAGCCGGAATTCCTGAAGAAGTGCTTACCGCTGCTCCGAAAATATAATAAAGCTCAATTGTTGCTTGCCTAAGCCCCGGTCCACAAACCGGAGTTTTTAATTTTAAGATTCTCTTTGAAAATTATTTACCAACTTGCTGCTATTATATTACCATGCATAGGTCGTTTTTTATAACAGCGTTCATTTTCCCTCTATTCCTCTTATTACAGAAGGAAGAAGATCATATAAAATGGAATGAGACCAGGAAGTTGACTTGGGCTGATTTTAAAGCAGAGCCTTTGAAAATGGGAAGTACTGTTGCAATGACAACAACTCATCTTGGTTTTTCATACAGTTTTGCCAACGGGAAAATAACATATAAGATCGACTGTTGGTTTGATAAAAATAAATCCTGGGGCCTTGTAAAAAATGATTGGATATTAAAACATGAACAGGGACATTTTGATATTGCCGAAATTTTTGCTCGGCAATTGTATAAATCCGTTAGCGAATACCAATACAGTAAAACTACATTTCAAACGGATCTTAATGCCATTTATAGATCTGTTGTTGAAGGAAAAGACAAATATCAACAGCAATATGATGCTGAAACAGATCATAGCCGCAATAAAACAAAACAGGAAGAATGGTTTAAAAAAATTGAGACCGAATTAAAAGAAAATAAATCATGGACCGGCTATTGAGCAGGAACATTAAAGACTATTGATTGAGTCCTGTAAGCTTTTACATTTCTTCCACACTGATTTGCTGGTTTCCATTCTCCATTATAGGTCGATACAGCGTTTAAAGCTTTTTTGGCTAATCCATAGCCCGGGTCATTCAGTGCTTTTATTTGGCTGAGATTTCCGTGAACATCTATAACAAACTGAACATTTACTTTATAAGTGCCCGGAGGGATGTTTTTTAAACTTGAATCAGGTAATTGACTTTTTCTATTTATATGTTCATTCCATTTCTTTTGATCTGTCGTAGCATTAACTTCTATCTTTTCAAAAACCTTTTCATCTTCCTGTGCATTAAGAGCTGTAAAAGAAGATAAAGTTAGAATGGATATAATTATTCTTTTCATAAACAGTGTTTACAAAAAGATGCGGCCTTAACTAAATTTCCATAAAAAGAAATACTATCAATTTTTCTCTTTCATAAAGACAAGTATTTGTCTTTTGCTTGACTTACGTGGAGCTCCATTAACAATTTGGGGAGCCAATTGCGGAGCATTGGCCATCATTCTTTCATTAATAAGATCAATCAAAGCTTCGCTTTTGGGATCGCAGATAATATTTTTTGTAGATACAACACCATCCGTGCCTATTTCATACTCCAGCGTTACAGTGTAACCACCTTTCTTGATCTTTTTTGTGGCTGCCATTTCTGCAGTAATAATCTTGGTGTGTTCATCAGTAAATTTTTTCCAGGTCTTATTATTGTCTGAATATTTTAATTCTGTTTTTTCTGGGGTGCCTAATTTTACTGATGTGTCAGCTACTGTTTTACTTAATTGTTCTGGTTCTGTTTTTTTAGAGGAATCTTTTACAATTTTACTGCTTGCCACTAAAGCAGAATCGGCTTTCAGTTTTCCGCTAAAGAGTGAATCTCTTAAAGATTTTTGAGCAAAACAACTCGAGCTGATAAATAATACTGCTAATAAAAATAATCTGTTCATACTGGTAATAATAAGAGGTGTGTAAAGGTATTTTATAATCTAACTCTTACCGAACAGCAATTGTTAATTTTTCTCTTGCATTAAAATAATCCGTAAATCTGGCTGTCAACTTTGCGTATAATTTCCCCAAGATGTTCTTCGTTCTCAGGGAACTTATTCTTATCAATATCAATTACAAGCAATGGACCTTCTTTGTAAGCGTCGATCCATTTATTATAAAATTCATTCAACCGTTTTAAATAATCAAGTCTGATATTTTCTTCATACTCTCTTCCTCTTTTCTGAATTTGTCCAACTAAAGTTGGAACAGATGCTTTGAGATAAATAAGCAGATCTGGTGGCTTCACCATTTGCTTTAGTGTCTGAAAAAATTGAAAATAGTTATCAAAATCCCGTTTGCTCATCAATCCCATTTCATGAAGGTTGGGAGCAAAAATGTGTGCATCCTCATAGATCGTTCTGTCCTGGATAACAGTTTCACTTCCTTTTTGAATATCGACCAATTGTGACAACCGGCTATTCAAAAAATATATCTGTAGATTAAAACTCCACCTTGGCATGTCTTCATAAAAATCATACAGGTAAGGATTATGATCTACATCTTCAAATTGAGGTATCCATTTATAATGCTTGCTTAATAATTCAGTGAGGGTAGTCTTACCAGCGCCGATGTTACCAGCTATTGCAATATGCTTAGGTTTCGTTTTTGATTTTGCCATAATTCGAGAAATTCCAAATTACCAATCTCTAGTTCCAACCATTTAAAGTAAATCTTCTTTTTGAATTTTAGATTTTAGGCTTAAGTTTTTTTAAAAATATTTTAATCCTATTGCTTCTCTCGTCAGTTCTATTGTAGCATTCGCACTTTTACGAGCTTTATCAGCGCCTTGCTCCATCACCTTTCTCAGATAGTTTTCATCTCCCAATATAGCATTTACTTTTTCCCTTATTGGTGATATAAATTTTACCATATCTTCTCCTAACTGCTTTTTCATATCGCCATACCGAATCGTACATTTATTATAATCCTCATCAAATTTTTTAACCGTTTCTTCTGTGCTAACCAATTTCATCAGCAAAAAAATATTTTCAATATAATCAGGTTTGGCAGAGTTTTGTTCTGTTGGGCCACTGTCCGTTTTTGCCCGCATTACTTTTTTTCTGATTATATCATCCTCGTCAGCGAGGTAAAGTGTTGCGTATTGGTTTTCACTTTTACTCATTTTTCCTGCACCATCAAGACTTGGCACTTTCACCAATTGGGAACCATAATTAAAGGCCTGGGGTTCGGGAAACACATCTCCATAGCGATGATTGAAACGCTTAACAAAATTCCGGGCCATTTCAAGATGTTGTTCCTGATCTTTTCCCACTGGCACCAATGACGCTCTGTGCAAAATAATATCGGCAGTTTGCAAAACCGGGTACGTCAACAAACCCGCATTTACATTATCAGGCTGCAGCCTTATTTTTTCTTTGAATGTCGTCGTCTTTTCCAGTTCACCAACGTAGGCCATCATGTTCAGGTACAAATACAATTCGCTGGTTTCATAAATATGGCTTTGACAATAAAGTGCCACTTTATCCGGATCTAAACCACAGGCAATATTTTCTGCCAACACCCTGTGAACATTTTGTTTCAGTTCTTTAGTATCCGGATGCGTAGTAAGGGAATGCAGATCGGCCACCATAAAAAAGCATTCATATTCTTCCTGCATCCGCACATAATTTTTCAATGCTCCGAAATAATTTCCGAGATGTAAAAAGCCCGTTGGCCTAATGCCACTCATTACTATTTCTTTCTTTTTTATCATGCGGCGGCGAAGATAATAAGAGTTTACGGTTTATCGTTTTTCATTTGGCGCCCTATTCTCCTGTTAAAACCACTCATCAATGAACCCAAAAATCCTTTGATGAACAATCAGAAACCATCAACTAAAAACTATATTTGTCGGATGGAAGTAACCGGTGCATTGGTGGACAAATTGGCTCATTTATCGAGGCTCGAATTTAATGCTGCAGAAAAAGAGGAAATAAAAAATGATCTGCAGCGGATGATAAGCTTTGTAGAAAAACTAGACGAACTAGATCTTAAGGACACTGAACCCTTGCTGCATATGTCTGCCAATGTAAATGTTTTAAGAGATGATGAAATAAAAGGATCAATAAGTCGTGAAGAAGCATTGAAAAATGCACCGGCACATGATGATAAATTTTTTAAAGTACCGAAAGTTATAAAAAAATAATAAGTACCAGGATATGAACAGCGTAATACATCTCAACAAGATCAGGAAGAGTTATTTCATGGGCAAAATGGAATTGGAAGTACTAAAAGGTATTGCTCTTGACATTCTTAAAAATGAATATGTTGCTTTAATGGGACCTTCGGGCTCGGGCAAGAGTACATTGATGAATATCATTGGCTGTCTTGACACCCCTACTTCGGGAACTTATATTTTAAGTGGACATGATATTAGCAAAACTGAAGACAACAGGCTTGCGGATATTAGAAACAAAGAGATCGGGTTTGTATTTCAACAATTCAATTTACTACCAAGATTAACGGCATTGGATAATGTTGCACTGCCACTGGTATATGCAGGCATGGGCAAAAGACTTCGCACTGAAAAAGCAAAACATGTGATGGACCTGGTGAATCTTAGTGATCGGAGCCATCATAAACCAAATGAATTAAGTGGTGGCCAATGTCAACGTGTAGCTATTGCAAGAGCATTGGTAAACGATCCTTCTATCATTCTTGCAGATGAGCCTACCGGAAATCTTGATACGAAAACCTCTTACGAGATAATGGAGATATTCAACAAGATACACTCAGGTGGCAATACAATTGTGCTTGTAACACACGAAGAAGATATTGCTAACCATGCCCATCGCATTGTAAGGCTACGTGATGGGGTCATTGAATCAGATAAAAAAAATGAGAAGGTGGGCATGTATGCTCATCAGTAATTGTGGATGCTTATTGCTTTTCACTTTAATGAATTTTGCTTCGTCTGAATTATTTATATGTCAATGAAGATCTATACTAAAACCGGCGACAAAGGAAAAACGTCATTGATAGGCGGAACAAAGGTTTATAAATCAGATCTGAGAATTGAATCTTATGGTACAGTTGATGAATTAAATTCTTTTGTTGGTTTATGTCTCGATCATTTAAAATCACACAACATATCAAATGTCTTAGCCGAAATCCAGGATCGTCTTTTCACAATTGGTTCGGCACTTGCCTGTGACCCGGAAAAAGAAACCAAACTCAAAATTCCCGACCTGCATGAAGCTGATGTTAAGCTTCTGGAAAAAGAAATTGATAAGATGAATGAGGTTTTACCAGTGATGAAATCGTTTATTCTTCCGACTGGACATGTTGCAGTATCAACACTTCATGTTGCCAGGTGTGTTTGCCGCCGTGCCGAACGTTGTTGTGTAAGAATGCAGAAAAAGGAAATGGAAGTTGAATCTCTTATCATTAAATATCTCAACCGTCTTAGTGATTATCTTTTTGTATTAGCAAGATTTGCTGCGCATGAATTAAATGTTGCAGAGATTCCCTGGAAGCCGCGGGTATAACTTGGCCTGTCTTTTACATCAAACAATCAGTCCATCCTTCATATGCAGTACCCTATCGCTTAATTGTGAGAGTTCCTCATTATGAGTTACAATAAGAAAAGTCTGATTGAATTGTTTTCGCAAGTCAAAAAATAATTCATGAAGCTCCTGCGCATTGGCACTATCTAGATTGCCTGTTGGCTCGTCCGCGAATACTATATCAGGGTTATTTATTAAAGCCCTGGCCACTGCCACTCTTTGCTGTTCACCACCGGATAGCTGGTTGGGTTTGTTCTCATTTCTATTTACAAGCCCCAATATTTTTAATAATCCTTCAGCCTTTTCCTTCACCTCATTTTTATTTCTCCCGGCCAGCCAGCCCGGAATACATACATTTTCCAATGCTGTGAATTCAGGTAATAAATGGTGAAACTGGAACACGAACCCAATATGCTTATTTCGGAAAGCAGCCAGTTTGTTGCCCGAAAGCAGGCTGAGACCAGTATTGTTGATAACTATTTCTCCCATATCTGCCTTATCGAGTGACCCGAGAATATGCAGTAAAGTGCTTTTGCCGCAACCTGAAGGCCCTACAATGGCCACTACCTCTCCCTTACTAATTTCAAGATTCACTCCCCTGAGAACCTCCAGAGAGCCATAACGTTTATAAATATTTTTACCAGTTAGCATGCAGCCTTTATGGAATTTAAGTAATCAAATAATCTGTAAACCTGAGCCCTAAAAATAAGCGGTTCAAATGAGGCTTCGAAATTTAAGAAACCATTTATACCGGCGGTAAAAACCCCAATTTGGTAGATTCGTTATTAAAGCTACATTTGCGAAAAATTTGAGGGGCCGGGTCAGCGTTGTAAATAGTAAACCCGATTCCTTAAAATCATAAAAACCAAGAAATGTTCTGGACCTTAGAATTAGCATCCTATCTCGAAGAAGCGCCATGGCCGGCCACTAAAGACGAACTCATCGATTATTCAATCCGTAGCGGAGCCCCTATTGAAGTAGTAGAGAACCTGCAGGAATTGGAAGATGAAGGCGGCGAAGTTTATGAAAGTATCGAAGACATCTGGCCCGATTATCCCAGCCAGGAAGATTTTATGTTTAATGAAGATGAATATTAACCCTGTCCCCCTAAAGGGGTGACTTAGGTAATATCTTAACTATAATAAAAAAGCCGTCTTGTAATTGAGACGGTTTTTTGTTGTCAGCTATTTTGCTACTATTGGGTTTCAGTTGTGTCACTCACTTGTACTTCCAGAACAATACTCAGCAATTATACATTGTCACCATTGGCGCAGCGAAGGCCAACATTTACTCTGTAACACCTAACTTTTGCATCACTTCATTACTTACCCCAGTTGTTGAATAGCCGCCATCATGAAACAGGTTTTGCATTGTTACCATTCTTGTAAGATCAGAAAAAAGAGTAATGCAATAATTAGCACAATCTTCTGCCGTCGCATTACCAAGCGGTGCAATTGAATTTGCATAATCAAAAAAATCTCCAAAACCTTTTATGCCTGTGCCGGCTGTTGTTTTTGTTGGTGATTGAGAAACAGTATTGATGCGAACTTTCTTTTCAATTCCGTAATGATAACCAAAACTGCGGGCAATGGATTCAAGCATCGCTTTTATATCAGCCATATCTGTATAAAAAGGATATGTTCTTTGTGCAGCCATATAGGTCAGGGCCACCACACTTCCCCATTCATTTATCGCATCTAGTTTTTTTGCTACTGCCAGCATTTTATGAAAAGACATTGCTGATACATCAATTCCTTTCATGAAGTAATCGTAATTAGATTCTGTGTAAGGGATCTTTTTGCGGATGTTAACGCTCATGCCGATCGAGTGAAGCACAAAGTCGATCTTTCCGCCAAGCACTTCCTGTGACTTAGTGAAAAGATTTGTGAGCTCATCGACATTCGTCGCATCAGCAGGAACTATCTCAGACTTTGTTTTCTCTGCCAGTTTATTGATCTCTCCCATTCTCATAGCGATCGGCGCATTCGTTAATACAAAAGTTGCGCCTTCTTCATAAGCTTTCTCGGCTACTTTCCATGCAATAGAATTAGCATCTAAAGCTCCGGTAATTATTCCTCTTTTCCCTTTTAAAAGATTATATGCCATAACAATTATTTTGTGGCGGTAAATGTAAGAAGTTATTTAATTAGCTCGGCAGGGTAAAGTCTTCCAATAACAAATACCATAAAAAATGATACAACAAAAACAGCGAACAATACAGCTAAGAAATAAAAAAGCAATCTCACCAATGAATGCTTTGGTTTAATTATTTTCAGCAACCAACTATTCATGAAATAGCCAAGGAACATAAAGCCAATGATCAAAAGAAAGATAATTGCAGATTTCATTCGTATAAAAAAAATTTCGAAGCAAGTGACACTAAGCCCCCTTTAGGGGGTTGGGGGTTAATTACCTACCATCTCCTTTGCATTCTCCATCGCCGCGGCTGTTGGTTTTTCTCCACTGAGCATTTTGGCAATAGCTGTTATCCTTTCATCTTTATTCAGCAACCGGATATTTGTTTTCACTTGGTCTTTTACGATCTCTTTGTACACGAAGAAATGAGCATTTGCTTTACCGGCAATTTGCGGTTGGTGTGTAATACAAATCACCTGGCGATTACCTGCAAGCTCTTTCATGATAATTCCAACTTGTCTGGCAGCCTCACCAGAAATTCCGGTATCAATTTCATCAAATATCAATGTAGGCATATCCAGCTTTTGTGCCACTAAAGATTTTATACAAAGCATTAACCTGCTCAGCTCACCACCACTCGCTACTTTTCTTACGGGCAAAAATTGTTTACTGCGATTAGCATCAAATAAAAAATCAATGCTGTTTTTCCCATATGAATTCAATTCATGTTCATCCTTTATCTCAACCTTGATCTTTGCATTTGGCATTCCTACCTGCGCAAGCAATTTGTTCACTTTATCTTCAAGTGGCTTGACCTGCTTTTTTCTTTCCTCTGAAATTTCATTTGCCAATCCTAATGCTTTTTTATAGCTAGTTGACAGTTCCGTTTCTTTTTTCTGAATATTGTCGTCAATATTCAAAACTGCCT
>DATDCP010000299.1:0-29018 GCA_036524255.1 Chitinophagaceae bacterium | reverse complement strand
CCAGACTCATAGCACCAATTATATCTGCAGCCTCCAGGCAGTTATGCATTCGTTGCACTGCTTTTACAGCAAACGATAAAATGAATTGAGTGCCGTTGATAAGTGCCAACCCTTCTTTGGGTCCAAGTGAGATCGATTTGATCTTTTCTTTTTGAAAAATTTCCGAAGTATGTTTTCTTTCGCCTTTATAATAACATTCACCCAAACCGATCAATGGTAAAAATAAATGAGACAATGGAGCCAGGTCTCCGCTTGCACCAACACTACCCTTTTCAGGCACAACAGGTATTATATCATTTTCAATATGCCATATTATCCTTTCAATAGTTGATAACTGGATACCACTATACCCCTGAGCCAAAGCTTGCACTTTTGTTATCAGCATCAGTTTCGCCACTTCAACCGGAATAGGGTCACCCACTCCTACACTATGACTTTGTAAAATTTTATATTGAAGAGTTGCAGTATCTTCTTCTGAAATTTTTGTATTTGCTAAGATGCCAAAGCCGGTATTGATCCCATAAACTGTTTTATTATTTTCTATGATCTGTTTAACATGATCGTGAGATTCATGTATTTTTTTTGATGCTTCAGCATTAATTATGCCTTTTAGCCTTCCATTTGCAAGTGCAATTGCATTTCCAATAGTAAGCGTATCAATTCCGTACTTAAATTTTTCGGGCATAGCAAGTATTTCTGGCACAAAATAAGGCAGATTCTTTTATCTTTGCCGCTCTTTAAAAAGGTCCGGTAGCTCAGTTGAATAGAGCAATTGCCTTCTAAGCAATAGGTCATTGGTTTGAATCCAATCCGGATCACTAAAAGCCTCTCAATGAGAGGTTTTTTCATTTTACTTAACTTCAAACCTCAAACTATAAACTTCAAACCATCCATGGATGTAAAAATAGAGCCACATTGGAAGGAAATTCTTAAACCAGAATTCGATAAACCCTATTTTCAGCAGATCGCCCTGCATTTAAAAACAGAAAAATCCCAAAACAAGACCATTTATCCTCCCGGCCCACAAATTTTTAATGCATTTGATACGACACCGATCGATAAAGTAAAAGTAGTGATCTTAGGACAAGACCCTTATCACGGACCCAGGCAGGCTCATGGCTTATGTTTTTCAGTACAAAATGGCGTGCCGCCACCGCCTTCTCTGATAAATATTTTTAAAGAATTACAGGAAGATGTTGGAGCTCCAATTCCGAATCATGGCAATCTTACACATTGGGCGGAGCAAGGTGTGTTTTTATTAAATGCATCACTTACTGTTCGTGCAGGCGAACCAATGAGTCATTCAAAAATTGGCTGGGCCGAATTCACCGATACCGTGATCAAAAAAATATCCGCAGAAAAAAAACATGTCGTGTTTTTATTATGGGGAAAATTTGCGCAGGAGAAAAGAGTTTTAATTGATGAAAGCAAACATTTGATACTGCGGGCCGCCCATCCTTCGCCATTATCAGCACACGCTGGTTTTTTCGGTTGCAAACATTTTTCAAAGGCAAATGAATGGCTTATTAAAAACGGGATAGACCCGATCGACTGGAGACTGTAAACCCCAACCCCTAAAGGGGCTTTAATACAACTATTATTAACCGCATCAATTACATTTGCCAGAAGATTAATACAAATGATCCCACAAAACTTAAAATTAGAAACAGACAAAGTAATACTTCGTCCAATGCAGCATTCAGACATCGCTTCTTTTGCACGACTAACAAATGATGCATCGGTATGGAGGTATTTTACTTTTTTATTAAATAATTCTGCTGAATTACAACGATGGGTGGAAGTTGCACTGAAAGAAAGAGAAGAAGGAAAAAGAATTCCATTTACCATCATTGAAAAAGCAACAGGAGAAATTTGCGGCAGCACAAGCCTTGGCAGTATTTCTTATTATGATAAAAGAATTGAGATCGGTTGGAGCTGGCTGGCGAAACATTACCAGGGAACAGGTATAAATTTTCATGCAAAATTTTCCATGCTTAGTTATGCATTTGATGTGCTTGATTGGGAAAGAGTGGAAATAAAAACAGATAACCTGAATGAAAGAGCCAAACAGGGATTAAGAAAGATCGGCGCTAAAGAAGAAGGTGTGTTACGCAGCCATATGCAAATGCCACTTGACCGAAGAAGAGATTCTGTTTTTTTCAGCATATTAAAAGATGAGTGGCCAAAAATTAAAAACTCAATTTTTAAAGAAATAACGACTTTCCAATATTCAGAATGAGAATCCTAAAAGAAATAATAGGTAGAATATTTGCCTTATGGGCTATAACTACTTTTCTCATTACATTTCTTATCATTTTTATTCCATCAATGGTATGCTGGCTGATACCCGAACCAAAGGGGCAGGATATTTTTATAAAGATCGCAAGGATATGGATGAATGTGTGGTTGACTATTGTTGGTTGCCCAATAAAAATAAAAGGAAAAAAAAATTTTATCCCCGGCGAAACATATATTATCACCTGCAATCATAACTCATTGATGGATGTCCCGCTTTCCTGTCCTTATATTCCCGGGCCAAATAAAACGATCGCGAAAAGCAGCTTTACAAAAATCCCTTTGTTTGGTTTTTTTTATATGAAAGGCTCAGTCTTGGTTGACAGGAAAAGTGAATCAAGTAGAAGGAGAAGTTTTGAGAAAATGAAAGAAGTACTTAGAAAAGGGATGCACATGAGCATTTATCCGGAAGGCACCAGGAACAGAACTGCCGAGCCATTAAAAAAATTTCATGACGGCGCATTTAAGCTAAGCGTCGACACAGGTTGCTCTATTATTCCTACGATCATGTTCAATACAAAAAAAGTTTTACCAATGGGTAAACCTTTTTATTTCTGGCCACATAAATTGGAAATACATTTTTTACCCGCAGTCCCTGTAAATGAGAATAGGTCATATTCAGACCTAAAAGAAAAAGTATTTGCAATAATGAAAGATCATTATATAAATAATCTTTCTTAATCACTGGTGAAATATCTGGTACGATTGACCTTAAGATCCTGCAACATTCCCGACTTAGGGCTTATTGTAAAACTAAAATAACGGTACGGTCCTACCGGTGTCACATTAATTGATAGTTGCCAGCAATGCATTTCCCTGTTGATGCTCATTGTAAATGTCTGCAGGTCATTTGTTTTGAAATCATAATATCCATTCATCGAAAAATTCCATTTTGGCGTCAATGAAAAACTGCCATTAAAAGTTAAGTTGCTGCTGAATTCTTTTTCAAATCCGCTGTAATCTGGTTTTAGTTTTTCGCTGAAGTAAACACTAAGCCCGAGATTTATACGCCACGGAATATTAAAATCAACAAAATCTGATGGGTTGCGTCGCATATAATCCAGCTGGCTCTGCGCATCAGTCGACAGTAACGGATCATTCAATAGATTTTGTTCCGTCTGTTTTCGTTCCTGTTCCTTTTTCTCATCTCTTGGTTTACTTTGAAAATCTGTTGACATAGAAAGACTGCCGCTTGTAAATCTTCCTAACTTAAACTTATCTCCCTGCCACGCATATTTATTTGTTGCGAACCCCCTTGAATCAACCTGGTAAGGATTCAATACAGTGCTGGCCGTTAAATTAACCTTATCAAAAAGTGTACTGCGCAAGTAAAAATTAATATTGCTAAGATTAAATGAGTCGGCGATCAAATTGTAGCTTCCATTAAACCCAAACCCATCAAGCAAACGGATCTTTTTCGACTTAAGGGTAGTGTCTTTTTTGGATCTCGTTTTCATCTCAAGATTATTATCCACACCAAAACTCATTCCGCCAAAATCCTCCTGGCCATAATAGCCAAAAAGACTTCCTTCAAATTCTGAAAATGAAAATAATTTATCCGTTGTATCAACCTGGGTTTTGTACCAATGTGATTTTGACAATGATGGAGAATAACTAAAACTCAGTTGAGGACGAACAACATGCCTTATAGCAGTTGATCCTTTAAAATTAAAAGTGCCGTATAAAGCTGTGTTGATACCAACATTAAAAGATGCCCGATGATCTACATAAAACCCTTTGGTTATTGCAGTGTCAACTTTTGACAATGAAGAGTTCCAACTTCTCCTGAACTTTTGTGCTATCCATGTATTTTCATAAGATATTCCTGGCGCTACAAGGAATTTTCCACCAAGTATCGGTGGTAAGGAAAGACTAAGCGGGAAATTATGTTTACCACCCCATTGCAATGTATCGAGAAGATCGTCAACGCGAACTGCAGTATCATAAAATGAAACCTGGCTTCTTACATTTCCATTATAAGCGATCCCTAATTTATCATACCATTTTGGTGTACCGATAATATCCTTCCTTTGAAGTGGATAAAGCGTATTTAGCGTATAACTTATATCCGGTAAATTTAAATTGATCAAATGAAGCTGGTTATTCTGATTATGATTTGCACTAACGGTTAAGTTTGAATTTTTAAATGTTTTTGCATAAGTAATGGAAGAGCCTAACTGGTTTTGAAAATTCTTATTCACATTATTAGGGACATACTGATTATAAGTAGTGGAACCGGCATTTACATTTGCTGAAAAACTTGTACCTGGTCTTGCACGACTATCGGAAGAATGACTCCACATGATCTGATAGCTCTTGTTTACCAGGTAATCAGGATCACCTTTAAAATTGTATTTGGTATTTTGAATACTGAAATTCATTTGACCCTGGTAGCGATATCTTTTCCGATAAGTAGGTACTACATTAAAAGTCCATCCTCCATAAGAATAAATATTGGCCCGAGTTGTTATGTCAATATATGGACTTAACACTTTATAGTATCCTAACCCTTCAAGTCCTAAACCAAAATCTTCATTAGCAGTAAAAGTTGGGGCTAAAATTCCTGAATGTCTTTTGCTGCTTATTGGGAAAAAACCAAAAGGCAAATAAAGAGGAACCGGAACGCCTTCGAATTCCGGGTGTACGGGGCCGGTTATTGCAACTTTATTATTTACAATTTTTATTTTATCATACCTAAAGCCAAAATGCGGATCGTCAAGATTACACGTACTGATGGTTCCTCTTCGGGAATAAACTACATCGCCAATTCGTTTGGCGTATTCACTTATCATTACCATCTCACCCTGCATTGTATAGGTATTCTTTGTAAGTCCCTTTTGTGTTTTAAAATTAAACCTGATCGTATCACTTTGAAATTTGTTTTCGGCTTGTGAAAAATGAGCCCGGTCAATAAGTTCACCGGTGCTATCAACACTCTTTATTGCAGTTAGAATTTGTGTTTCCTGGTCAAGTTCCATTTTTGGAGCTGTCAGTTCAATGTCCTTGTAATTTGTTTTTGCTTTTCCATAAAGTACTACTTTCTTCTCCTTGATAAGAATCACGACAGAATCTTCTGCTTCATAATTGACCGGGGCTTCAAGGGAATCCTTTGAGAGTTTCAGATCGAATGTGTCGACCCTTGTTATAGAAGTATCGATCAATGCACCCTTCGATAGAGAGTCTCTTTTTAAAGTATCAGTAGCATTTATTGCAGGTCTTTTTACAAGGCTGTCCTTAGTTTTTTGCGGTACGGTATCTTGCTGAGCTGTTAATGGCGTGTAAAAATTTTGAGTATAACTATAATTAGCGCTACTTTTCCACGTTTGTGTAAAGAAGATTGCAGTTAGCAGGCTGGCAAAAAGGTATTTTGATCTAAATTTGTGCAGTAGCATCATAGTGTTGGAAAACAAAAATAAATCATTCAAACTTAAAGGATTTGTGAAGATTGAAAACTAATCCGTTTAAATTAATATCCACCATGTCAAGGCGAATTATTAGCGTTCTTATTTTCGTTGCAGTCCTACCCTTTGCATTTGCATTCAAAAATGCTCCCTTCAAGAAAGGGGTTCAAACCATTATTATTGACCCGGGACATGGCGGTAAGGACCAGGGAGCAAAAGGAGCTATTACAACCGAGGCCCAGATCTGTCTTTCAATAGGACTAAAGCTTGGAAAAGCAATTGAAGAAAGATTCCCCGGCATAAAGATCCTTTATACCAGGACAACGGATGTTCTTCCTGGTAATAAGCCAGATAAAAACCAGGCTCTCCGCTATCGTGCTGAATTTGCCAATCAATCAGGTGGTGATCTCTTTATTGCTGTTCACGTAAACTCAGCTCCTAAAATAAAACACAGGGTTGAAAGCGGATATAAATGGGTTGGGAAAGGGAAAAAAAGAAGAAAGGTCAAGACATACAGATATTATTACACCCCGAATCTTGCCCACGGAACAGAAACGTTTATTTGGGCCGCAGACAGAAGTGATGATAAATCAGGAACCATAACCCCAGATGATGAGTTTGGAGAAACCGATAGCACAATAACTATTCCGGAAATTAATGACCCTGTAATGAAGGCTTTTCAATTATTATATGCTAAAAAATATTTTGAAAGCTCACTTCATTTTGCCAACCTTATAGAAGCCGAGTTTGTAAAAGAAGGAAGGTTCAGCCGCGGTGTAAAGCAAAGAAATGATAAGGGTATTTGGGTATTACAAGCTACAGGTATGCCAAGTGTGCTTGTTGAAACTGGTTTTATAAGTGATAAAGATGAAGAAGCGTACCTTGTCAGTGAAAAAGGTCAGGATGCGATCGTGCAAAATATAACAGATGGACTAGCCAATTATATTGCTTCAAAAGAAAAAGCCCCGGCAAGTAATGGCGGAAAGAGTCCCGAAACAAAGAGCGTTCAAACTGATGCAGCAAATCTTAATCGCAAGAATGTCTCTACAGTTCCTGCCAATAAACGCTGATAAGCACATTTTATTCCCGCTTTTTAAAGTTTTAAATAGCTAGAATTATTTTATTAATTTGGCATCCTGTAAACCTGTAGGGAAAACAATAATACATGAAGATCAGCAACGAAACCAAAGTCGGGATTTTAACTATTGTCGCTCTCACACTACTTATCGTAGGTTTTAATTTTTTGAAAGGCAAAAATGTTTTCAATAAGGAAACACATTTATATGCCGTTTTCTCAGATCTCGGCAGTCTTAGAAAATCAAATGAAGTAAAAATGAAGGGGCTACCTATTGGTACTGTTTATGACTATACCGAGATCGATAAGAATCTTAGTGGTATTATCGTAACGATCACAATGAAACGGGATGTGAATATTCCAAGAGATTCAAAAGCAACAATAGAATCTGAACTGCTGGGTTCTGCTTATTTAGATATAGCCCAGGGGCAATCAACTGATTATTTAAAAGATGGAGATACATTAGTAACTGACCTTGCTACTTCCTTTCTTGGAGATGTGAAAGCCCAGATCACTCCCACATTAACAAGTGTAAGAGGAGCGATCGATTCATTAAAAGTAGTTTTAGGTGGTCTTAACAGGTTGTTTGACAAGGACACCAAAGGAAATGTTAGTGAGATCATTCGCAACCTCAAAGAGACAACAGGAAACCTGAATAAACTTCTAAATGCAGAAAGCGGCGCTTTAGCTGCAACACTTAATAATGCAAATTCAATTACAGGTAATCTTAAAAAGAACAACGATAGTATCACTGCAACAATAAGCAGCATTAAAAAAGCGGCAGATAAATTTTCGGGATTGGAAGTACAGCCAACTATCGATACATTACAGGCTACCATCGGTGAACTTAAAACTGTATTAAGTAAATTCAATACGAACGAAGGAACTCTTGGTTTGTTAATGAAAGATCGAAAACTATATGATCAGTTAAATAGTTTATTGTTGGGTATTGAGATCCTGTTTGATGATATTCGTGTTAACCCAAAACGATATACCGGCAGTTTGATATTTAACAGAAAAGATAAAACAGGCCCTTTAACTTCGCCTGCGACAAAAGATTCCATTCCGCAAGGCAATCAAAAATGATCCGGATAAAATTCATTGGTTTTTTACTCATCTTGTCGCTGTTTACAAGTCCTCAATTTATTTTTTGCCAGGAATTACCAACAACAAAAACATTTACTCCTGCAGATACAGTTCGTACAGTTGAAATTCTGCCAGGCGTAAGAAAATTAGAATATCGCAAAGTTGATTCCGTTACAGAGATCCAGATACTCGCAGGCAATGTCCGGTTAAAGCAAGGCAATACAATATTTGAATGTGACAGTTGTGTGATAACAAAAAGCATAAATCTTTTCGAAGCATTTGGGAATGTTCATATCAACGATTCTGATACGGCGCATGTATACTCAGACCACCTCCGCTATCTTACCGATAGAAAAATTGCTTACTTAGATGGTAATGTCAAATTAACTGATGGCAAAGGAGTACTCACAACTCCAACATTAGAATATGATATGAATACCAAAGTTGGCATTTATAGAAATGGCGGCCGGGTTGTAAACAAAGAAACTGTATTAACAAGCGATGAAGGCTTTTACTACGCAGACATAAAAGATGTTTATTTTAAAAAAAATGTAAAGCTGAAAGATCCGGCTTATGATCTTCAATCTGATTCATTATTATATAATACCGGAACGGAGATAGTAAGATTTATTGCAGAGACACTTGTTAAGGATAGTACAAACAGAACTATTAAAACAAGGGAGGGCTTTTATGATAAAAGAACTGGTAAAGCCGAATTTGGACAGAACCCTGTTATAACTGACAAAGACATTCAAGTAACCGGGGAAAGAATCATAAGTGACGATAGCCTTGGCATTACACAAATATTCGGCAGAGGAATAATTGTGGACACCGCAAATAAAACAACTGTGATCGCCGATACGATTTTCTATAACAAAAAGAATGAATCGTTTCTTGCTTTTGCAAAGCCACTAATGATCATCGAGCAGGAACAAGATTCCCTATTTATTGCTGCAGACACTTTATTTTCTGCAAGGCTTACGGACTTGTATGGATCAAAAGATTCTGTTGCAAAAAAAGACACATTGAAAGGAGTAAAAATTGTAAATTCCAAAACAAAGGACAGTACGAACAGGTATTTTGAAGCATTCAGACATGTAAGAATTTTTTCAGATTCATTGCAGGCAATTTGTGACAGTTTGTTTTATTCATTTAAGGATTCTGTATTTAGATTGTATGATGATCCTGTTGTTTGGTCAAATGAGAACCAGGTAACAGGCGATACCATTTTGCTTTTTACAAAAAATAAAAAAGCAGACAGAATGCAGATATTTAAAAATAGTTTTTTAGCAAGCATTGTACAACCGGAAATATTCAACCAGGTAAAATCAACCCGCATGGATGCCTATTTTATTGACGGGGATATTGATTCCGTTCGGGCACGAGGTTCGGCTGAATGCATTTATTATATACAAGATGAGGACAGCGCATTTACCGGCATCAATCAATCAAGTTCTGAATTGATGGATGTTTATTTCAAAGAAAAGGAGCTTCAGCGTGTTGTTTTCCGAACTGCTGTGAAAGGAACCATCTGGCCGATGAGACAAAAAACTCCAAAGGAAATGCAACTTCAAAATTTCAGGTGGCGGGATGCGGAAAGACCGAAGACAAAGTATGAACTGTTTGAGTAACCAGTTATAGGTATTAGGTTATAAGTCTTAAGTAAACCGCTTTTGTAACTTAAAACGTACAACTTACAACTTTGCATAACTTTTGCATTTCTTTTAAACTTATCTGGCACCCTTTTCGTTAAACCATGAGAAAACACTCCGCCATGAAGAAATCACTCCCGTTTTTTATAGCAGCGATCATATTTTCTGCTTCTCAATTACAGGCACAGGATTATAAAACAGCCCTGGGTATCAGGCTTAGTAGTAATGGGCCGGCTATAAACAATTCAGTAAGCTTTAAGCATTTTATGAATCCTAAACTTGCCATAGAAGGGCTTTTTACTTTTGATAACAAGGCCGCTATCGGTGGGTTATTCGAAGTTCACAATGCAATGCCTTCAACAGAAGGATTGAAATGGTTTTATGGCGCGGGTGCCTATCTTGGTTTTGATTCTGATAAAACTAATACCGATCGTGCATTAATGGGTGCTCAAGGCATTATTGGCCTGGATTATAAATTCGCCAACCTCCCTCTAAATCTTTCGCTTGATTGGAAGCCTGAATTGAATATTATTGACAATATCAATTTTGAACCGGCAGCAATTGGCTTCTCCATGCGATTTACTTTTGGCAAATCCCAGCCTCAAACTGTTTCAGAGTAACATTTATAAATATCTCATAGTGAAACCGGATGCTTGCAGCATTTCCGGCTTTTATTTGTCTTTTGCTGAGTTGCGTTTTTTTTGTGCGGTAAAATGCAGGAAATAATCGTTTGTCATTCACTTTTTTCCTTAACTTCATTTTCACAAAACTATTGCTTATGCAAACAATTAGAGGATTTTTGCTAATTGTACCTTTTTTTATTAAGTCAATAAGCTCACTTCTGCAAGAGCTAACAAATACTAACCAATCCTTATCTTTTGTTGATGGATCTATTTTAGAAACCAACACATTCAATCCAAAAAATGGTCGTGATATTAGTCTTTCTTCTAATGGAAAGATGATCCTTTGCACAAGCCTTATGTTCAATCAGCTATTAAAATATAAAATGTAAATTTTTTTAACCTGCTTACTAAATTTAAAAACCAAACATGATGAGAAGAAAAATTACATCACTGGTCTTTTTGTTACCGCTTGTGATGTTGCTGCCAATAATAGGAATGGCACAGCAACGAACCATAACAGGTACTGTAAAGTCTGCTAAAGACAATGTTCCGGTACCAAGTACATCTGTAAAAGTAGTTGGTACTGACAGAGGCACTATGACGGATGCCAATGGAAATTTTTTAATTACTGCCAGCACAGGGGATGTACTGGAATTTACAGGAATAGGATTTGTTTCTAAAAAACAAACAGTAAATAGTTCCAATACATATGATATTTTCATGGCTTCGGATGAAAAAATAGAACAAGAAGTCGTTGTTGTAGGTTACGGAACTCAGAGAAAAACTAGTCTTACGGGAGCTGTTTCTACAATTGACGTTAAGAAAACTTTAGGTAGCAGGCCCATAGCGGATGTAGGAAGAGGACTACAGGGTACGGCGACTGGTCTTAGTGTAGTTATCCCCAGCGGGGAAATAGGGTCTGACCCGATCATTAAGATAAGAGGACAGATAGGATCATTACAAGGAGGTAGTTCCCCTTTAATATTATTGGATAATGTCGAAATACCAAGTTTACAGATAGTAAATCCTAATGATATCGCTTCTATTACTGTTTTAAAAGATGCTGCTTCTGCTTCTAACTATGGTTCCAAGGCCTCATTTGGTGTTATTCTGATCACTACTAAAAAAGGCGCAGCAGGCGGCAAACCTCAAATCAATTATTCCAACAATTTTTCATGGCAAAATGTTTGGAAAGATCTCCAACTGGCCGATGTAAATGGTTTAAAGTATACAGTAGATGCTGCAGAAAGAATAGGTACCACTACAGCTGTAGGTGCATTTTATTTGGTAGACAGAGCTAGTTATCTTAAAGCAGTAGAATGGAAACAGAAATATGGCAGTACGATCGGGTCAAATGATCCCACTGTTTTTGGAAGAGACTGGTATGTAAATGCAAATGGCGCTAAAATGGGAGTTAGAACATATGATCCTTACGACTTAATGGTCAAGGAATGGGCACCTACTCAACAGCATAATTTGTCGGTAGGTTTTACAGAGGGCAAAACTTCCTTCAATGTAGGTCTTGGTTTGTTAGATCAAAGCGGTATGATGAAACCGGCAAAAGTTGATAACTTTTCACGCTACAATGCTTCCCTAAGAATATCCAGCGATCTTAATAAATATGTTACACTTCGTGCAGGTGCGATCTACTCAAGAAGAAACAAAGAATATGCATATATCACCAATTCAACAACAGCAGATCCCTGGCTTTACTTATATAGATGGAGTTCGGTATATCCTTTTGGCAACGATGAAAATGGAGACCCCATTCGAAGCCCGGCAAGTGAAGCAGCTGCAGCGAATACAGCTAACATATTACAGAACTATTCGAATGTTAGTCTAGGAACAACTGTTAATATTACTAGCAACTGGAAAGTGGATTTCGATTATACATTTTCGAACCAGGATGAAACATGGAAAAGACCAGGAACAAGGTATACAATGAGAGATTCCTGGGTTGCACCTACTGCCAGGCTCGATGCCAGTGGTAACAGGGTATATGTAAATAATGAAGGACAAGTAGTATCCAGCACTACTCCCGGCGCAATAGCAGCTTTTGATCTGACAAAACAAACATACACTGCCGTGGGATCAAACCCTGATCATTTCGCACGGACAGTCACAAACTTTTTTAGCCATACAATAAATGCATTTTCAACATACAACTGGAACTTGAACCCGAACAACGCATTTAAATTTATTTTGGGTGTAAATCGTGTGACATCCACTACCGAGTTTCAAACATCTCAAATAACAAATTTAGCAGATATATATAATCCCCAGTTTAATTTCGGTACAGGAACCCAAACTGTTTCAGGAGGTAAATCATGGGAAGCTCAGTTGGGTTATTTTGGTCGTGTCAATTATGCATTTAGAAATAAATACCTGTTAGAAGGAAACTTACGTTATGATGGTTCTTCCAAATTCACGGAAGATTTGTGGTGGAACTGGTACCCTTCTTTCTCTGCAGGTTGGGTAGCAAGTGAAGAAAGTTTTATGGAATGGACAAAACCAGTAATCAATTCTCTTAAGATCAGGGCATCCTGGGGTTCTATTGGAGATCAGAGTGTACCAAGTGGCTTATATATTTCTACTTTACCCAGCGGTCAATCTACCTGGATTGGAGCCAATGGAACAAGATTAAATTTTACAGGTACACCCACAGCCGTAATCCCGGATATATATTGGCAGGATGTCGTAACCAAAAATATTGGAGTTGATATTGGTCTATTAAAAAATAAGCTCAATGTTACTTTTGACATTTTTGATAGAAACACCGAGAATATGATCGTGCCGCTAGAAGGTATTCCCTTAACTTTTGGCGCTGCTGCTCCTTTGGGAAATTTTGGATCGTTATCCACTAAAGGTTGGGAATTAACAGTTGATTATAACCATAGATTCGGAAACGGTTTGGGTATTAATTTAAGAGGAAATATTTCTGATGCAAAAAGCACTTTATCATCTTATGGTTCGGGTACACAGGTTACCGGTAACTATAACGGTAAAGACATAGGCGAAATATGGGGCTACCGCACCGATAGATTGTATCAAATGAGCGATTTTGAACTGGATGCAAACGGTAAACCTAAATTAATTACGCTAACAGCAAATGAAAGCAGTTTGCATGCCGGCAAGCAAGCATATAAATTAAACACGGGAGCCGATGGAAAAAAACCAGTGTACCAGCCATTTTTACAAACCACAGCGAATTTCCGTTTCGGACCTGGCGATGTTAAATTTATTGACGTGAATGGAGATGGTGAGATAAGCAATGGAAAAGGAACATTGGCTGATCATGGAGACCTCGAAGTGATTGGAAACTCCAACCCCCGCTATGAATATGGATTCAGGATTGGTGCCGACTATAAAGGTTTTGACCTCAGTATCTTTTTCCAAGGTGTCGGAAGCCGTAAGATATGGGGAGATGGGTTTCTGGCTATTCCGGGATACCAGCCTTCTGACGGTGCAATGCCCGAAGCAATCGCAAGTAATTATTGGACTCCTGACAATACCGGAGCATTTTACCCGGCCGCATATAATAATGCCGGTAGTTCTACAACTAATAATATGCAGGTTCAGGATAGATACTTGTTGAATATGGCGTATTTACGTTTAAAGAACCTTACTATTGGTTACACGCTATCGCAATCTTTAGTTAAGAAAGCATGGATGAGTTCATTTAGAATATATGCAGGTATAGAGAATTTTATTACCTGGGATAATTTAGGAGATCTGCCAATTGATCCCGAAAGTATTAATGGCTATTCCATGTGGAATACAACTGGTTATAACCTGGGTCGTACAGGAACCGGTATCCCCGCTTTCAAGAGTGTAGCATTTGGTATTCAAGTGAATTTTTAAAAACAAGAAATATGAAACATTTAAAATATCTCTATAGTTTAATCGCATTGTCGTTTTTTTTGTCTTGTAATAAAGATGTATTAGATCGTCCACCTCTTACAAGTTATGTTGATGGTCTGTATTGGAGGAATGAAGATGATGTTCGCATGTATGCAAATGCCTACTATCCCAATTATTTTAATGGCTTCAATACAGCATTTGGCTTAGATTATGCCCCTGTTAGAGGATATACTTTCAACGATGATGTAACAAGCAAAAATGTTCAGGGAAGTTTTGAAAGCAGTGTTCCTACTTCAAGAGGCTCTACTTCGGAAACAGCAGCATGGCTGGCCACATATGCAGGCCCTGACTGGAACTTTTCATGGGTACGCAAATCAAATATCTTAATGGATCGTTTGGATAATGTAGTAAAGCCTAGTATAACTGAAGAATCATACAAACATTGGACGGCAGTTGCAAAATTTTTTAGGGGATTTGAGTACTGTCGTTTAGTTAGTGTATTTGGAGATGTTCCCTATTTTGACAAAGTAGTTCCAGAAACCGATTTGACTACTTTATACAAAGACAGGGATAACAGGGGCATAGTGATGGATAAAGTATATGATGATTTCAAATATGTGCTCTCGAATATTCGGGAAAATGACGGGGCTCAGTATCTAAATAGATATATTGCGGCAGCCTTTATTTCCCGTTTCATGTTGTTTGAAGGAACATTTCAGCATTATCATGGCTTAGATGCAGCAAGGGCAAAAAAATATTTGGAATTTGCAGTGGATGCTGCTGCGATTGTAATGAACAGCAATAAATTCAACTTCAACCGAGACTTTAAATCTATATTTTCATCCGAGAGCCTCGCCGGACATACTGAAGTACTTCTTTACAGGGCATATGATGCGGCTTTGGGTGTAATGCATTCTATAGGCTCTTATTCTAATGGAACGGAAACAGTGGCTCTGGATCCCAACCTGGCTTTAATTAAATCTTTCATAGCAAATGATGGTAAAGCATGGCAAAATTCCTTAGTGCCAAATGCAAGTTCATTTGCAATTGCTGACCTGGTGAAAACACGGGACCCACGATTTGAAGCATCATTTATAGATAGAGCGCTTTCTACTTCAACTACACTTTTATATGGATATAAGTTTGCATCCAGGGAAGCGATCACCTTCATTGGAAAGGCATACCCTCCTGCATGGGGAAGTAGTACCAATACCAGCGATGCTCCTGTTATGAGATTAGCAGAAGTTGTCTTGAACTGGATAGAAGCTAAGGCAGTATTGGCACAATACATGGGCGGCCCAGCGGTAACCCAGTCTGATCTGGATAAATCAATCAATGCTATTCGTAATCGCCCATTAGATGCAGCTGCTGCTACGAAAGGAGTAGTTAAAACAGCTCCTTTACTTCTTGCTGCGATTCCTGTTGACCCGACAAAGGATGCAGATGTGCCAGATTTGATCTGGGAGATCCGTCGTGAAAGAAGAATGGAATTTGTATTTGAAAATACAAGATTGCTGGACCTAAAGAGATGGAAAAAATTGACCAATATGAACTTTAGCACCAACACGGATCATCTTCTTGGGCCATGGGTAAATCTTCAAACGGAATTACCCAGCTCTTTAACTACAGCTAGTGCTACTGCCGGGAATGTAAAGGTTAAAAAAGCAGATGGCACCATCGTAACCTGGAATGGAACCAATGCGAGCTCGATGATTGGCTTTTGGATGGTTGAAAACGCTCAAAACAGAAATGCTTTTACTGATCGTTCATACATGGCTCCGGTCGGGCAATCTCAAATAGTTCAATATCAAGAAAAAGGATTTAAGCTTACCCAGACAAAAAACTGGTAAACACTTATTTACTCATTGAAGCTATGATCTTTGTCAAGAGGCTGCCTGATAAGTAGGCAGCTTCTTTTTTTATTTACTAAATATAATTTCTATTTAATCGATTCAAAGAATGACAAAAAAATTCACCCTCCTAATTCTGTTTACTATCGCACTATCATTTTCCGATGCTCAAACAGAATTCAAATTTGCACACATATCAGATACACATATAGGAAGTAATAACGCGGAAGAAGATCTAAGGCGAACCGTGCAAAGCATCAACAACGATTCAACAATTAAATTCGTGATCATTTCAGGTGATATCACTGATTTTGGATCTGATGCAGAATTACAGGTTGCAAAACAAATACTGGATAGCCTCAATAAACCCTGGTATATTGTTCCGGGCAATCATGATTCAAACTGGTCTGAAAGCGGCACCAATAGTTTTAAAAAGATCTTTGGCTATGAAACTTTTAAGTTCATGTATGGCGGATATTTATTTCTCGGTACTGTTTGTGGCCCTAACATGCGAATGAGCCCGGGCCAGGTTTCCAGGGAAAATATTTTATGGCTTGATTCTTCACTAAATAATTTAAAAGATAAAAACACTCCTGTCATTTTTGTAAATCATTATCCAATAGATTCACAATTAAATAACTGGTTTGAAGTAATAGACCTGCTTAAAAAAAGAAATACTCAATTGATAATATGCGGACATGGGCATGCAAATCGTGTACTTAATTTTGAAGGCATTCCCGGCATTATGGGACGGTCAAATCTAAGAGCAAGAAATCCTATTGGCGGTTATAATATTGTTACAATAAAAGATGGCTCCGTTATTTATGAAGAACGCAATCCTGTAACCAACGAACAAAAACAATGGTCACAGGTAAAATTACAAAAACACAATTTCGCTTCTGATACTGCTCATTATTTCAGGCCTTCTTATACGATCAATACAAGATATAAAAACGTAAAAACAACCTGGCAATTTAATGATAACAGCGATATTGGTTCAGGAGCTGCTATCGTTAAGGATCTTGTTATTGCCAGTAATTCAAACGGATCTATTTATGCCTTGAATTTAAAGAACGGGAAAAAAACATGGTCATTTACTACCAAAGGAAAAATTTATTCAACACCGGTAACAGAAGATAATTTAGTTGTAGCGGCTTCCACTGATAATAATATATATTGCCTGAATACACTAACAGGTAAATTGGTATGGAAATTTGAAACAAAAAAACCGATCGTTGCTAATGCGATCATAAAAAATAAAACGGTTTATATTGGTTCTTCAGAAGGTCATTTCAGAGCATTAGACTTATACAATGGAAATTTAAAATGGGATTTTGATGGCGTCAAAGGATTTGTGGTAACCACTCCCCTGTTTTATAATAATAAAATTTATTTCGGAAGCTGGGGAACAGAATTTTATGCATTGGATGCAGAGACTGGCTCGTTAGCATGGAAATGGAATAATGGTTCTTCTAATCGTATGTATTCTCCCGCCGCCTGCTACCCTGTAGCAACTGGTGGAAAAATTTTTATCGTTGCACCCGATCGTTACATGACAGTTTTTGATGCAGAAACCGGAAATGTGATCTGGAGAAAAAATGATCCTGCAAACAGAGTGAGAGAATCAATGGGCTTGTCTAAAGACAGCACATTGATCTATTCAAAAACTATGGAGGGAGAATTAATTGGCATCTCAACCTTAGACACGGGTATGAAAATTACCTGGAGATCAAACACCGCATTATATTATGAAATAGCGCCAACTGCAATTGTAGAATTTCAAAACATTGTTTATGTGCCATCCAATTCCGGGGTTGTTGTTGCCGTGAATCGCAACGATGGTTCCATTTTGTGGAAGCATAAAATTTCGAATGCACTTATAACAAATATTATTCCTGTTACTAAAAATAAAGTGATAGTTACTTCGATGGATGGCAAGGTTACGTTCCTTGAATATTGATCATTGATGTTTTACCGCTGCTCTTGCTGAAATGATAATTACAGGTATTAATGTTAATCAGATTGCTTGCAGCATTTCCGGGTTTTATTTTGTCTTACGCTTGAATTGCGTTTTTATTTTGCGGTAAAATGCAGGAAATTTCTTTTGTAATTCGCTTTTTTTCCTAACTTCAATTTTCCAAATTTCTGCTATGGAATTAACTAAACGATGTCTATCAATCGTGCTATTAATCACTCCCACTTTCTTAGTAGTACAGGAAAAAAAAAATTCAGAACAATTAGTATCTAAAAATGACAACAAGCCAATATGCGGAGTTATTGTTGCTACTTATGGCTTAAAAAAATTTGGGCTTGAGTTGAGTTACCATCGATTACCAGCAAAGATCCATCGCTTAAACCCTGATGCGACACTGGAGTTGAAATATTATAATTGAATTTGAAATTGAATATTTACTTAATAAAAAAGAACAGCTATGAGAAAATTGCTTTACTTAACATGTCTAAGCATCGGCCTGCTTCTATCCTTCGCTTGTCTTGCTCAGGAAAGAACAATTACAGGACGTGTAATGTCAAATGTGGACAATAAGCCAATGACTGGAGTCTCTGTTACTGTAAAAGGTAAGGACGTTGCGACGCAAACAAATGCTAATGGAAATTTTTCTATTATAGCATCCACAGGACAGATTTTACAGTTCAGTTATGTTGGTTACACGATTAATGAAACAACAATTGGTAGTTCCAATAGTTTGGAAATTACGCTTACAAGTCTACAAACACAGTTAGGAGAGGTCGTTGTAACTGCATTGGGTATTAAAAAGGAACGAAAAGCATTAGGGTACTCGGTTACTGACTTGAGTGCTCAGGAATTGATGAAAAATAAGAATACTAATGTCATTAATTCTTTAGCAGGTAAAGTTCCGGGTGTAAACATTACGCAATTCAGCGGTTCAGCGGGTGCAGGAGCATCTATAACTATTCGTGGCGGTAACTCGACATCGGAGAGCAGACAAAACCAACCGTTATTTGTTATTGATGGAATTATATACGACAATTCAACAAGTGTTCCCGGTAATACAGGTACTGATGGTTTGTCTCGCAGCAATACAACTTACTCAAATCGTATCATGGATGTTAACCCCGAAGATGTAGAGTCTTTATCAGTGTTGAAGGGTGCTGCAGCTGCAGCCTTGTATGGATCGCGGGCTGCTGACGGTGTTGTTATTATTACCACTAAGAAAGGCGCAGCAGGTGCAGTAACAGTAAATTTCAATAGTAAAATGAGCACATCCTGGGCTAATAAGTTGCCAGAGGCCCAAACGGGGTTTGGCAGAGGTTCTTATGCGACTAACGGTGTTTTTAGCGATTTGAATTCGTATGATTCATGGGGACAAAAGCTTACAGGTTCGGATCCCACATATGACAATATCGGCGAGTTTTTTCAAAACGGTGTTATATATGATAATAACATAAACGTATCCGGCGGTACCAACAACGGCTCTTTTTATTTATCAGGATCAAACTTTAAGCAAACAGGTATTGTTCCAAAAACAGGTTATGAGAAGACTACTTTTCGTTTAAACGGCGAACAAAAATATGGGCGCCTTACCTTGACTGCAAATCTTGCCTATTCTATTGCCGATATCGAGAGAACGTTAACTACTGCTGGCTTGTACGGCGGCGGCGGTAATGGAGCAATGGGAGCTACATACAGCTGGCCACAAACTCTCGATATGAAAAATTATATAAACCCGGATGGAACACAATATCGTCCATTTGCTGGAACATTGCCTTTGGAAAACGATAAGGATAATCCATATTGGATCATCAACCAGGATGAATTAACATCAAAGACCAAGCGTATAACCGGGGGTATAAGCGCCAATTATAAAATAACCAGCTGGTGGGATGTTACGGCACGTTTGGGTTATGACCAGTACACTACAAGTGATTATACCTATATAGCTCCGGGTTCAGCCGTGCCTCCATTATATCAAAACGGACGCTTGAGCAAAGACCTATTAGACTATACCTTCCTTACTACCACTGTATTGAGTAACTTTCATAAAAAATTCAAAGACTTTGATACACACCTGATGTTGGGTACTACTTCTGAAGACACAAAAACGAGTGTTCAAAATCATTGGGGATACAACTTTATTACAGCAGGCACTATCAGTTTCAATAATATCAATACTTCGAATAAGTTTTTTACGGATGGAACCTCTCAAAAACGATTAGTAGGTGCTTATGGAGAAGTTGGCATATCTTATAAGAATATTGCATTCATTACTGCAACAGGACGCAATGACTGGTCGTCCACTTTACCCATTGAGAACTGGTCTTATTTTTATCCTTCTGTGAGCGGCTCTTTAGTCTTTACAGAATTATTACCCAGAAGTACCATTCTTTCTTTTGGTAAGGTCAGGGCAAGTTGGGCGCAAGTTGGTAAAGACGCAAATGTTTATGCAACGAATACTTATGTAAATCCTCCTTACATCATTGGAGGTTTTACCGCAGTGGGTAATCAGTGGGCGGCAGGTAATCCTATTATAAAACCTGAAATTCAATCTTCCTGGGAGGTTGGCGGTGAATTCAGGTTCCTGAACGGTCGTATCAATTTGGATTATACTTACTATAATAGCCAGACTAAGAATCAAATTGCGCAACCACGTTTAGCCCAATCCGGCGGGTTTATTTTCAGTTCCCTCAATACCGGCTCAGTTATTAACAAGGGTATGGAAATCGCTCTTTCAGGTAAAGTAATATCAAAAAAAGATTTTGGATGGGATGCGACGCTGAATTACTCATATAATAAAGGTAGATTGGGAACTTTTCTTCCGGGTGTAGCTTATTTTTATCCAACGGATGCTCAATTCGGAACAGTAAAAGCAGCATCGATTCCCAACGGCGGCTTTTTCCTTGGTATGACTGGTAGTCCTTATTTGCGTGAACTAGATTCCAAAGGTGTTGAAATACCAAACGGACGTTACCAGGTAGATCCTACAACAGGATTGTATAAGGTTAACGCCAACAACCCGGTTGTAGGTAACCGTGAACCCGATTTCATCGGTGGTTTTAATAATACTTTCCGGTACAAAAAATTTGTATTATCATTTCTTCTTGATATTCGCAAAGGCGGAGATGTGTATAACGGTACGGAGTATGCAATGGTCGTAAACGGTTTAAGTAAACTGACATTGCAAGATGATCGCCAAACAGTGACTGTAAGTGGTGTCAACAGCGTGACAGGGGCTGAGTTCACACAAACATATAATGCAAACCAGTCCTATACCATTGGTAGTACAACGGTTGCGGGCACGAATATGATTCAGCGATATTGGGCAAACTACGCAGCCAATTCCTATAATTTCATTACATCGGTAAATTGGCTAAAGTTGCGTTCTTTATCATTAACATATGATTTTACCGGTTTCTTCAAGAATCAAAATGTTATCAAAGGAATCTCTGCAATGGCAGTAGGAACGAATTTGTTTACATGGACCAACTACAAAGGAATGGATCCTGAAGTGAGCGCAGCGGGAGGAACCGGAGGTTCTGGTTCTACAGGTATTGATTATTTAGGAGTACCTGCAGTAACAAGTTTCACATTCGGGATAAATATTACTTTTTAACTTTTACAAAAAAATAAATTATGAAGAGTTTAAAATATATAACATTGGGTTGCCTACTCATATTGGGTTCAGCTTCGTGTAAAAAGTATTTAGATATTAATACAGATCCTAATAATCCGAACAATCAAAGCGTATTGGTTCAAAACCGTTTACCGTGGATCGAACACTATTATATGTACTCGTCAGGAGTTACGAATTTTCGTACTTCATGCCAGGCGGGAATTTTTTATGCTATCGCTGCTGCTCAAAATACGTTTAGCACATCATGGCAATGTTCTAACGCTAATTATACAACCCCCTATCAAACATGGTTTGTAGCAACATCTTCAAACGTGGTTGATATGTATAATACCGCTCAGAAGCAAGGTGCCTATCATTATATGGCTGCAGCTAATGTATTCCACGCATTAGGTTTTATGCAAATGCTGGATGTTTATGGTGAAATGCCTTACACAGAGGCAGCAACAGGGAATCCAAGTCCTAAGCCTGATGACGGTAAGACCATTTTCAATGGATGTATGGCAAAATTGAATGAAGCTATCAGCTTATTCAGTAAAACACAGGAAACGGGAGCACCTGCACTTTCTGCTGGTGATCTGATCAACAAAGGCAATATCAACAAATGGATAAAATTATGCTGGGGATTAAAAGCACGATATATGCTTAAACTGTCAAAAAAATCAGATCTATATAATGCGGATTCTATTCTATACTGCTTGTCCCAGGGTCCACAGTCTATCGCAGACAATATAGTAGAACCAAGTTTTAATAACAGCACCGTAACCGACTATTTAATAGGTGACCCTGTTGTAACAAATGGAAACTGGAATTATGCGGGTTATGGCAGCAATCAACGTATTTCCCAGTTTTATTACAATTTGTTGACGAATATGAAAAATGCCGGAGTAACAGATCCCCGAATGACTAAAATTGTACCTGCCTACATGTCGAATGTTAAACTTGATGCCAGCGGTAAAGTAAACTCTTATACCTGGACACGTTCCATAGGCGTTGATTCTTATGGTCCCGCAACCCGTTTGTTAAAAGCAGGAAGCCCTACTTCCATTACAACGCCAACCTATGCTACTGCGAATGCGAATATTAAATATACTATTGCCAATGCAACAGACCGAGCCGCCTTTATTGCTGCTATAACTGCAGCAGGGAAGACTTTCACAACTAGTGGAAATGATGTAACCGTAACGTACCCCGCAGGATCCATGTACATAAACAGTACTAATTACGTATTAGCCGGTGATACTATTTATGTAAATATGCGTAGTAACTCACTTGCTACATCAGGCAATGCTGCTCAGCCTGCAACGGATGTTAACTGGTATGTTAATGCAGCCGCATATTCTGCCGGCGTTGTAGGGTCCACAGGATCTTTCCAGATTCGTCCTGTTTCCGACTATGAGATTTTGACATACCATGAAATGTGTTTTATCAAGGCAGAAGTGTATATGAGAAAATCCGATAATGCTAATGCCTACACAGCATATAGGGCAGGTATCCAGGCACATTTGGATATGATGCAAGCTAAATTAACCGAATGGCAAGGCAGCTATGGTACAACAAATCCAGATATGAAGCCTATGAATCAAAGTGACATTACTGCCTATCTTTCAAGTAATGCAGTTGCCCAGAGTGCAGGCGCATTAACAATGTCAGATATTATGATGCAAAAATATGTTGCCATGGGTTGCAGCATAGAAAACTGGAACGATATGCGCCGGTTTAATTTTAGCGCCGGTAATATTGGCGGCTATGGCGTTGTTTATCCGGGGTATGACAGAGGACCATTATTTACAGGCACAGCTCAATTAACAGGTGCTTCTAAAACAGATCCAAAATACTGGATGCGCCGCTGGGCTTTACCTCCAGTTTATGAGATACAATACAACTCGATAAATACACTTGCCTTAAATCCCCATGCCACTGATGTAAATATCTGGTGTATGCCTATTTGGTGGGATTGTGCAACAGATGATGAATATTATGGATACCTCAAATAGTTACATGGTGATTTATTGGGGTTATAGTCAAGAGTGTTGGTAATAAACAATCTGAAATGATCAAAAAGGTGAAACCGTCCTGATAGAATCGGGGCGGTTTTTTATTTATCCAAAAAACATATAAGCAAGAAAGATCGAAGTAATGATTCCGACCAGGTCGGCAAGTAACATGACGCCTACTGAATACCTTGTGTTCTTTACAGATACTGCTCCAAAGTAAACAGCTATTACATAAAATGTAGTATCAGAAGAGCCTTGTAAAACGCAGGCGAGCCTGCCGGCAAATGAATCTGCACCATAAGCATTCATCGTATCGATCATCATTCCTCTTGCACCGCTTCCAGTTAATGGTTTTATTAAAGCTGTAGGCAGGCCATCAACAAATCTTGTATCCGTACCCAATGCTGCAAAAAGATTTTTTATACCATCAATGATGATCTCAAATGTGCCGCTGTTGCGCAATAGGCTTATTGCTACAAGTAACCCCACAAGATATGGGATGATGCGAATGGCAGTTTCAAATCCTCCTTTTGCCCCTTCAATAAAAGCATCGAAGATGTTTATCTTTTTATAAATAGCTCCAAGTATAATTAAAAATAGGATCAGCAACAGAATGCCATTACCTAAAATACCTGAAACCAATTGAAGACGATCTGAACTCAGTGAAGTAAGATACCAAACCAATGCCGCAATGATAATTGAGATACCGCCAACCCATGCAAGAATAACTGGCTGAAATATATTTATCTTTTGCTTAAATGAAACCATCAGCATTGCTGCCATTGTAGCAACAAAGGTTGCTATCATACAAGGCACAAAAATATCCGTAGGATTTGCTGATGGAGGTTTCACAGCAGCTCTTGCTGCAATAATTGCTACCGGGATCAATGTTAAGCCTGCTGCATGAAGACACATAAACATTACTTGCGCATTAGTAGCCCTGCTTTTATCAGGATTTAATTCCTGTAAGCTTTCCATTGCTTTTATTCCAAAAGGCGTTGCTGCATTATCAAGTCCAAGCATGTTGGCTGAAAAATTCATCATCATGTGTCCCATTGATGGATGGCCTTTTGGTATATCCGGAAATATTTTTGAAAAAAATGGTCCAATGATCCTTGATAAAAATCGAATACCTCCTGCCCTCTCCGCAATGGTCATAAAACCCATGAACAAAGCCATGATGCCAATAAGTCCTATACAAATTTCAACAGCTCCTTTACATGTATCAATGATCCCATTTGCAGGCAGCAATCGAAAAGCTTTGTAAGTTGTACCTTGTTTAACTACTCTTTCCTTATCCCATACGGCAGTTTTTTCATATTGAAGCTGCTGGATCACATTTACAGGTAAACTTGCAGAATCTACAAGACGGGTAGAAACGGTATCTGTATTTTTTCCTGTTACTAACTGGCTGAATATTTTCTGCTGACCTGGCTGAAATGCATATTTAATAGTTGCTACTAAAATGGCAATTATGATAAATGCCGACCATATCCTGCTGAGAGCCATGCTTTATTTAAGATTTAAGATTGAAGATTGCAGATTTTTAGTGAATAACCAAATGTGTCTTTTCACATTTCGTTACTAAGCATTGAGGCCTTATCTTTGCCGACTTAAAAAAATGCAGATAAGAGTGTGTACTTGGTGAATAACGAACAGAAAGTACAAGAGTGCGACGCAAGAGAAGTTTAATAGTAATTCTAATGCCGGGCTCAAATCCCAAATCTGCAATCTAAAATCTAAAATCGATCATGGGTTTACAAGCAGGAATTGTTGGATTGCCAAATGTGGGAAAATCAACTTTGTTTAATGCAGTAAGTAATAGTGCCAAAGCACAGGCAAGTAATTACCGGTTTTGTACAATTGATCCGAATGTGGGCTTGGTTGATGTGCCTGATCCACGATTGAATAAGTTAGCTGAACTGGTAAAACCGAACAAGATCGTGCCAACGCAGTTGGAAATAGTTGACATTGCAGGATTGGTACGTGGGGCAAGTAAAGGCGAAGGACTTGGCAATAAATTTTTAGGAAACATTCGTGAGGTAGATGCGATCATTCATGTGATACGTTGCTTTGAAGATGAAAATGTACTGCGTGATGAAGGCGCAATTAATCCTGTGAGTGATAAAGAAATTATTGATACCGAACTTCAGTTGAAAGACCTTGATGGTGTTGAAAGGAAGATCCAGAAAACTGAAAAGCTGGCTCGTGTAGATCCGAAACTGAAATCCGAATTGGAAGTATTGATCCGCTGCAAAGAACATCTTGAAAAAGGAAAAAGTATCCGCGAATTGAAATTGAGCAAAGAAGAAAAAGTTGCGATTGCTGATCTTTTTTTATTGACTGATAAGCCTGTGTTATATGTTGCCAATGTAGATGAGCCGTCCATGCATACAGGTAATAAGTTTTCTGATGCATTAAAAGTAGCCGCGAAAGCTGAGGGTGCTGAAATGATCATCATGAATAACTCCATTGAAGCACAGATACAGGAGATGGAAAATCCCGAAGATCGCTTGTTATTCATGGAAGAATATAAAATGACCGAACCTGCACTCGACAGGTTGATACATGCTACTTATAAATTGCTTGGCTTATATACTTACTTCACAGCCGGTGTACAGGAGGTAAGAGCATGGACAATACATGAAGGATGGAAGGCGCCACAAGCTGCAGGTGTTATTCATACTGACTTTGAAAAAGGATTTATAAAAGCAGAAGTGATCGGCTATGATGATTTTATAAAGTATGAATCAGAAGCTGCTTGTCGTGAAGTTGGTAAATTAAGAATTGAAGGAAAAGAATACCTGGTGAAAGATGGGGACGTGATGCATTTCAGGTTCAATGTGTAACCCCTGTCCCCCTAAAGGGGAGACTTAGGAACTTGATTCCTAACTCGTAGTTAACTTCTTTATAGCCGAAGAAATCATTTCGATTACACTTTCAATTTCATTTTTGACTTGATCGTTTGTAAAACGATTACTATCAAATTTAAATTTTCTAAATCCTGATGTCTTCTTTTATCATTCAATTTTGCTTCTTCCGAATCATGAATCGATCCATCAATCTCTATTATCCATCTGAGCTTGTGACAATAGAAATCAGCTATATAAATTGAAATGGGGTGTTGTCTTCTGAATATATATTTTGGAAATTGCTCCTTCAATCTTAGCCAAAAAACTTCTTCTGCAGGAGTTAATTTATTTCTAAGTTCTCTTGCATTTGAAAAGATCAAAGGATGTGCTTTATAAAACATTCCCTTTTTCATCAATTCCAAAGTTCAGAAAAAAAAGAATAAGATTGATCTAAGTCTCCCCTTTAGGGGGACAGGGGGTTGGCCTAAAACAGTGCCCTGATCGATGCTCTTCCAATATGTACGGTTCTTGCATCGCCCGGCTTTCTTCCTTCATACGCAAAATTCAATTCAAGACTATTGAGTAAGCGTTTTGTAAGATCAATAGTCCAGAGATAATTACTTCCGGGTAATAAACCATCAAGCATAATATAACTTACTGTTGTATTGGCAGTGGCTGCATAATCAATATTACTAAAGGTGAACTTCCCTGTAATCGAACCGTTTGAAAGCACATTGTATTTTGTTTCTATGTTGATAGAATTTGAAGTCGATATCTCGCCACCATACAATGCATTGTTCTTTTTGTTATCAAATTTATAACCCGTCGCCAGTCGGAATTTTGTTCCCTGGATAAATACAACACGTGGTTCAATATTATAAATATCCAATTCATAATTACGATTCGCAAAGCTTGGTGTGTACAAACCAGTTAATCCTTTTTTACCACTAATATCAAATGTTATAGAACGGCTTAGGTTCAACCTGAACTTTATTGTCCAGTCATTTATCCTACGGCTTTCATATCCATAGGTAAGCAGGATCTTACCCTTGTTTCGCAGGTTACTAATATCAAAACCCCATTTGCTGCTAAAGCGATTGAATGAAAATGTATTTAGAAAAACCGTATTCAATGTCAGCAATGCGGTATCTGCCAGTTCATATTTAAAAGGATTGAATTCCGTATTCCCTTTGGCCACTGATTTTTTAGATACCTGCAATGAAGACTTAAGATTGGTACGTGAAATAAGTTTTTGAAACCCTTTTATATCACTCTTATTTAATACTGATCTTGGATTTAACTGGAAACTATAATTGAAAGTGGTGTAATTCGCTTTTACAAATCGATTGGTGGGAGTAAATATGCGAATGAATTTCGCCTGGTCTGGAAACAAGGCTTCTTCAAATTCATTTAATTGCTGAATATGGTCGCTATTATAATCGTTCCATGCAAACTGACCAGTACCTGCCGGCACTTCCAGGTAAGAGAAATCTCTTTGTTGCTCCTGTCCTGTTCCTAATTCATATAAGACATTTCCCATCAACAATCCTTTCCATTCATTAACGATATATTCAGCTCTTCCAAGAATTGTTTCATCCTCTTGTTGCTTGGAAACACTATTCAGAACCTTCAATTTTCTAAAAGTAGTATTAACTAAGAATTGATGATGCTCGTTGGATAACAACTCTGTTTGCAGATTCAGGTTCATACTTCTGTCACCACGACTAAGATTTTTACCGACAGGATATTTATCAGAGCGTGTAAAAAAAGTAATGCCATATTTATTCTTCTTTTGTTCTGAAGATCTCAGGTAGGCTGAATATGTATCAAAAGAAAAACTCTGGCTCGTTAAGGTATCCGAAGCTTTATCCTTTGTCTTATTTTCTTCCAATGCATATCTAAACCCAAGTCTGAAATCTTTTAACCGTTTTAATTCTTTACTAATATCCAGAACAGGTTTTATAAAACTTCCTTCTGTGAATTGTGTTTTAAAATTTGTAAAAGCAAGCTGATTATTCAATTGCCATCCTCCCACCTTTTGGAATTGCTGGATATTATTTTGAAAACCGTTGTAATCATCTCCACGGTGATAATTCATCAGCTGATAACTAAGAGAATTATTTTTTGCATTTTGCAATCTTGCAGACGCTTTAATGATATGTTCATCAGCAGGTAAAGTTTGCAACCCAAGTCCCCAGTCTCTTGTAAATTCCACATTTCGGATTCTTTCCAATGGCTTGAATTTCCCCTGCACAAATTCATAATCAAAACTTGTGACCAATTCCGTTTTCTTTGCTCCTGAAGATTTCATCGGTGAAGTATTGGCAAACTGAACTTTAGCAGCAATGCCCGCATCATCCCCATTGTCTTTACCTGAAAATGTGTTTACATCATAATTACTCACAGCAAGCTCTGTTTTTAAAGATGTGCTTTTACTCATCTTATAGTCTGTTCCTAACGTCATTAATTGTTGCTTCTTTGGAGTAACAAGCAAGATCACAGGCTCATACCGTCCTTGTTTCACACCGGCTACAGGCATAATGAATTTATATACTTTACCATTGGCTCCATTTAAGTCGGGAACATAATTACCTTTTCCCTCTCCCACATCACTAAAAGCAAGGTTATATTTTGCTGCAAACGGGTCAACAGAATATTGGTAAAAAGAATCTACGCCTGTGCCTGGATTGTAATAAAGCTTTTCATACAAGATTTTC
>DATDCP010000298.1:0-3520 GCA_036524255.1 Chitinophagaceae bacterium | reverse complement strand
TGTTTTATTGCAATATCGGTGGGCAAAATTGCATTCAGATTATATACCAACTGTGAGGACAACTCGCTTTCAATATCGAAATGAAAATAGTTTTGGTAAGCATGTACCCCGGCATCAGTACGGGAAGAGCCCGTTAATCCTAATTCCTTTTTGAGAATGATTTTAAAAGCTTTCTGTATTTCGGCCTGGATGGTGTTGGCATTTTTTTGCGACTGAAAGCCGCTGTAATTGGTGCCCTTATATGCTACTTCGAGAAAATAACGCATTGGAATTACTAATGAATCATTGCTTTAAAGCGATTAATAAAATATTCATCTTTTAATGCTGTTTGAAGTGTAGGGAAGTTTTCAAGATCACTTACATATTGATACGCTGCATCGAAAAATTTATATTTAGATTCATCAGTCAGGAATAACGCACTAAGGTTTCTTACTTGTGTGGTAGAAAAGCATTTTGTCTTAAAAGTCTTTTTTGCTTCTGCGGTCATAGCATCATCACTATTTTGCCCGGCCATTTTTTTTCTTAGCTTGAAAAAATCGTCTTCAACAGCCGTTGATTTACAATTATTACTTTTAACTGCGGCTTTTTGTGTGGTCTCTTTGTCAACAGCAACGGAATCAACGGGAGGAATATCCAGGAATCTCTTTTCTTCCTGATTTGATTGCACTGGTGTTATTTTTTTTGTATCAGGTTGAATAAGCACTTTGATGGTATCTGTTATCTGGTCAGATAATATATCAAGAAAAACCAGCCCAATCCCTGCAGTAGTTGAACTTTCAGATTTAAGTTTTACAACTGATCTTTTATATTCAACCTCGGTAATTACTTGTGTCTTTGCTTTTTCGATTGAGTCTTGTTTTTGTAACTCTTCTTGTTTCAATAATTCGTCTTCTTTAACTTTTGCAGCGGCGATCGAATCCTCTTTCATTTTTGCTGCATTTTTGGATTCCTGAACCTCAATTTTTGAGTCATCCTTTATTACTACCGGAGCTACTATAATTCCATTTTTAATCTCCCCTTGTGATGATGGGACACCATTTTTAATTTCACTCTGTGATGACGGAACAATTTCCTTTACTTCTTCCTTTTTTTCAGTATTCGCTGCAGTAGCATCAGCCTTTTTTTCTACTGGCTTTTCTATTATCGGCTTTTCTTTGATCGTTGAATCATCAGCTGCTTTTGCAAGTAAGTTTGTAAATGCATTATCTTCCCTCTTTTCTGTTTTTACAGCTTGTACCGAATTAACTGGTTTACTTTGGGGCATTATCGTAGTCATTGAAGTAAGGTTAAAAAGTCCCCACCCTTTGTCCCCAAAATTTTTGATCAGGAAACCCTGGTCCTTCTTATTCACAGTTATTGAATAAGGTTGATCCGCAACTTCGCTTCCCTGTATCCCGATATTTAATGAGTAAACACTATCGTGGAGATTTGATAATATCAAATACCCGGCAGTTGTAGAGTTATAGATCTTATCTCCCATGCGGGCATAAAAGGGTTGCTGGTTATCCGTTTGCAAATAAATAAAATACACTTTTTGTGCATTGAGTGAAGTTGATGCAAAAAATAAGAATACGAATAGCTTAAACAATTTTTTCATCGGAAATTATATGGGTATAGTTAGTCAAAGTTAATATAAATAACCCTTAAGAGTTCTTTAAAGAATTAACTTGCCATTTATAAAAATACCAGGTTGGACTTGTGTGACAACTTCTATTTTTGCACCCTTAAAAAACAATTAATATGAAATTGGTGAGTACGCTCTTTGCAATTCTTTTGTTTAACCTCCAGTTGATTGCCCAGGAGACAATAGCAAAAGATACTTCCTGGAAAAAACAATACCGCGAAACAGCTACTAAAATAAATGATCTTGTTCATACAAAGCTTGATTTGAAGCCCGACTTTTCAAAATCCTATTTGTATGGAAAAGCCTGGATCACATTGAAACCGCATTTTTACCCAACTGATTCTTTAAACCTGGATGCTAAAGGAATGGAATTTAAAACAGTTGCTTTAGTAAAAGGCGCAAAACAAATTCCTTTAAAATATGAATATGATGATCTTAATCTAAGGATCAAATTAGATAAGACTTATAAAGCAAATGAAAATTATACTATATATATAGATTACACAGCCAAACCAAATGAGTACCAGGAAAAATATGGAACTGATGATTTTCTTGGTATCAAAGGAATGTATTTTATAAATCCGAAAGGAGAAGAAAAAGATAAGCCAACGCAAATATGGACACAGGGGGAAACCGAATCAAGCTCTTGCTGGTTTCCTACAATTGACAAAACAAGTCAGAAAACTACTCAAGAACTTACTGTTACTGTTGATAATAAATATGTGACTCTTTCCAATGGAAAACTCATGAGTCAAAAAAGAAACACTAATGGTACAAGAACTGATTATTGGAAAATGGATCTCCCACATTCTCCCTATCTTTTCTTTCTTGGCGTTGGCAATTATGCTGTTGTTAAAGATAGTTGGAGAGGTAAAGAAGTTAGTTATTATGTAGAGCCTGAATTTGCTTCGGTTGCAAAAAAGATCTTTGGAAATACTCCTGAAATGATGGAATTCTTTTCAAAGATCACTGGCGTTCCTTTTCCATGGGTGAAATATTCACAGATCACCGGTCGTGATTATGTTGCTGGTGCCATGGAAAATACAACAGCTACCATTCACCAGGAAAGCGCACAGCAAGATGCAAGAGAATTAGTAGATGGTAATAATTGGGAAGGTACCATTGCACATGAATTATTTCATCAGTGGTTTGGTGATTATGTTACAGCTGAAAGCTGGAGTAATCTTACATTAAATGAGTCTTTTGCTGATTATAGCCAGACTTTATGGGAAGAGTATAAAAATGGTAAAGATGCTGGTGATGCAGAGAATTTCCAGGGTATGCAGGGCTATTTACAAAGCGGAAGTGAATCAAAAGATCTTGTCCGGTTCTTCTACGCTGATAAAGAGGATATGTTTGACCAGGTAAGTTATCAAAAAGGTGGAAGGGTGCTTCATATGTTAAGGAATTTTGTGGGTGACAGTGCCTTTTTTAAATCACTAAACAATTATCTCACAACTAATAAATTCAAAGCTGCTGAAGCGCATCATTTACGACTTGCATTTGAAGAAGTGACTGGTCGTGATCTTAACTGGTTTTTTAACCAATGGTATTTTGATAACGGGCATCCATCTGTAACGATCGATTATGTTTATGATGATGCTGCAGGAAAAGTAAAAGTCATAATTAAACAAGTACAAAAAAGCGGGAAACTATTTATGCTGCCAATTGCCGTAGATATCTATAATGGCGCAAATAAAGTTCGTTATAATGTTTGGGCAAAAAATGCGGTAGATACTTTCACGTTTAACTATAGCAAGCATCCTGACCTGGTAAATGTAGATGGTGATAAAGTTATGTTATGGAATAAAAAGGACAATAAGACACTTGATAATTTCATTCATCAATATAAATATGCAGGCAAATATCTTGACAGGCTTGAAGCCATTCAATTTG
>DATDCP010000297.1:0-3005 GCA_036524255.1 Chitinophagaceae bacterium | reverse complement strand
GACAATAATCTTTTGATCAACTGCCAGGCCAGCACACGACCGCTTTCGGAATCGCTTGGATAATGGACACCAATAATTTCTCTTGAATGTGCCATATCATAAGCATCTTTTATAAAGAACGAACTGAATTCCGGCAAAAGTTCTGAATATAAATATGCGTTCACATAAGAATTGGTCGCATGACCACTTGGATAAGCAGCCCAGTTTGTTTCTTCAAGATTTTGCAATGCCGGCTCCAATTTGTAAGGACGAATACGAATGAAATAATTTTTATACTTCCAGATAAGATATTCTGCATCTTTCCAAACATTTGCAGCAAGGGCCGCAGTTAATGGCAACGAATCTGCATTGAACCAGGTGCCAATACTTCTTCCGATGTGAAAGAGATTCCGCTGAAATTTTTTGTAATCATTGTCTCCGGGCTTTACAGAAGTTCTGTAATAAACGCCGGCATAAAACATGGAGGCTCTTACATCTTCCTCACTTCTTTGCATTTGTAGTTGCAAAAGATAATCCAGCTCGGCACGGGTTTGTGGCGAACTATTGGCGGGAAAATCCGGGATAAAAAACTTTTCCGCCGAGCTTAAATAAAATGGCGCTCTTTTTTTGCCATTACCAATTAATTCACCGGGTTGACAAGTGGCTGGGTCGCATTTCGATTCGGGGGCTTTTGTTTTTTCTACAGAAGGTCCGCCGCTTCTTTCAATATGCTCAACCTTTGTTTCACCAGAGGCAAGAATAAAATGAAGCGTATCGAATGCTTCCATTCCAGTCTTTGGCTTTACGCTATAAGCGGATAATTTTTTGTAATGACCCCATGTCAGCGGTGCCTGTTTGGTACTTTGCGACAACACAGCCAGTGTTGTAAGCAACAGCAGTTGTAAAAAAATTATTTTTTTCATGGTTATAGTTTTCGTTTCAAAAAAAGATTTTAGCAACATCCACTGCCCGGCTCGCAACAATTTCTTTCGTCTTTTGATGGCTTATCTGCATATACTGTAATGCTTGTGATCCTTACATTACTATTTTTATATTCATCGATCTCTGCTGCATTTAGATATTCAGCCAGGATTTCATCAGGAATAACAACCGTCTTATCTTTTTGAAGTGTAATGTTTGTGAAACCGGCTTCTTCAATAATGCCGAGGTATTCGCTTTTTTGAATAGCACCCGATACACAACCAGCATATAGCTCTGCTATTTCTTTCCATTTAGGAGGAAGTTCGCCTTCGATCACAATATCAGAGATGGAAAAATGTCCACCGGGTTTTAGTACTCTGAAAATTTCACCGAATACTTTGTGCTTATTCGGAACAAGATTTAAGACACAGTTGCTTACAACCACATCTGCCTTGTTGCTAATTAAAGGCATACTGTCAATATCACCATGACGAAACTCCACATTTTTATAACCAAGCTTTGCCGCATTACTCTTTGCCAGCTCGATCATTTTTTCTGTAATGTCGACACCAACTACACGGCCCTGCTCACCAACAATACGTCTGGCAATAAATGCATCATTACCTGCGCCACTTCCAAGATCCACAACGGTATCACCGGTTTTTATTTTTGCAAATTCAGTTGGTAAGCCGCATCCCAAACCAAGGTCTGCATCAGGATTATAACCATCAAGCTTTGTGTAGTCGTCTGCCATAATATTATATACATCACCACAACCAGTAGCGCCACAGCAGGAACTTGCATTCTGATTTTTTGATTGACTGGCGATCTGTGAGTATTTCTCTCTTACCAGTTCTTTGATCTCGGTTTCATTTTTCATGACTATTATTTTATTTGTTTAGTGATTTTTTGTTGTCAGCATAAATGTGATTAACCGGCGACCACGCATCGATTGCTTTAGCGGAAGATCTTTCTGTCCACACTTCATGGTCAATATTTCCGGGAACCAGGATACAATCGCCCTTTGATAATTTATAAACAGCGTTTTCTGATTTGAAAAACAATTCTCCTTCGAGTACATATGTTATTTGTTCGCTGTCATGTTTGTGATTTGGAAAGCTTGTGTTAGCGGGAACATCAAACCATGTGAACTGAACATTCTTTCCTTCCATTGACCAGAATTCAGATGCGGTAGCAGGATCAATGTTATTATCATCTGAATGTTGTTTACTATTTCTATATGTAAGCGTATTATTCATAAGAATAGCTTAGCAGCACTTAGCATTTGTTGTTTTAAGTTTTTCAAATAAAAAGCTGAACTCACTATTGAATTTTTCAAAAGCTTTCCAGTTTATGCAATAACAACTACGGGGTCCATCGATCGTGCCATCGATAAGACCGGCATTTTTTAATTCTTTCAAATGCTGGCTTACTGTGCTTTGCGCTAGCGGTAATACCTCAACGATCTCACCACAAATACATTCATTCTTTTGGGCCAGCATTTTCAATATTGCAATTCTTGCAGGATGACTTAATGCTTTTGCAAAAGCCGCCAGGTCCTGTTCTTTCTGAGAAAACTCTTCTTTTTTATGTATCGCCATTTCTTTAATCGTTTTTATACGATGAGTGTGTTCAAAGAAAAAAGACGGGAACACCGCCTGAAATCTTATATCGCAAATATACGATAAGAAAACTCATACTACCAAATATTTTATCGAAAATATTTTTTAATCGTCAGGAAGCTGGCTTCTTTTAAAGAGAGAAATGATAACGCCGCTGATTATGATGCAGGAAATTCCGGCCCAACTCATGAGATCTGGGAAGGCATCACCCAATAACATACCGATAAAAACAGAGTAGATAATATTAGAGTATCCAAATACTGAAACGATCCCCGCCTTATCTGAGCCATACGCTTTTGTAACAAAATATTGTCCGAACAAAGCGGCAAGCCCCATGAATAACACGATGAACCACTCCTTGCCTGCCGGCCATTTCCAGTCAATAATAAAAACACCATCAGCAGGAGTGCCAAACGAATAATGAATTAACAACGAAAGCGAGGGCAACAAAACACCCGCTACTAAAAAAGACAACACGATCAC
>DATDCP010000296.1:0-28668 GCA_036524255.1 Chitinophagaceae bacterium | reverse complement strand
GCGGTGGTTTTAGGTGAAGGATCATATGAAAATGGAGCCTTTAGATTAAACTGCTATTCTATGAACAGGGATAAACTATTTTTAACTGCTTATTGCACCGATTCTACACTTTCAGAATTTAATGGCTTGTTTACCAGCTTTCACCTTAACGGTAACAGAGAGGAAGAGGGTAATTACAAAAATGGAAGTAAGGAAGGTGTATGGCAAAAATGGGATACCCTTCAAAGAAAAATAGATTCAACTGTTTATTTACAAGATCAGCCTACCCTATCAACAACATTCTCCTACTACAAGAACGGAGCTCTTAGTTACACTACAACAAGCGACAGCTTGTTGGATACTTACAGTAGCGTCTCTTATACTAATGAAGGCTTAAAAAGCAGTGAAGTTTTTTTCCAGGGACAGAAAGGTCTTTTAAAAACCTTTACCGAAAACGGTGTGGTAACAGATTCAGTATTCACAAGGGAAGAAAAAGAAGCAGGGTTTCCAGGGGGAGAAAAAGGTTGGCGGAGCTACCTGGAACGAAACCTAAATCCGGATGTCCCAGTAAAAAGAAAAGCACCAGCCGGCACTTATAATGTCCGCATAAAATTTATAGTTCAAAAAGACGGAAGTATATCAGATATTTCTGCTGAAACTACTTACGGCTATGGAATGGAAGAAGAAGTTATCCGTGTCATTACGAAAGGTCCAAAATGGGTACCCGCTGTTCAATATGGGCGAAAAGTAAAAGCTTATCGCATACAACCTGTAACTTTTGTAGTCTCATTGAAATAACAATTTAGGATTTGTACCTGTTGAACAACTCACTATTGCCATGCCTTCACAGGTCTTTTAACGTTGAGTCCATAAAGATCGTCGATCAGACAAATACCGATTTTCAACTTTTAAAACATAACGCAATCATGGCAAAATCAAAAACCATTGTACTCATTCACGGAAATTTTGTGAATAACACCAGCTGGAAAGAATGGAAAAGTTACTATGAACAAAAAGGTTATAAAGTTTATACACCTGCAAACCCCGGACATGAAGGTGATCCTGCTGAACTGAGAGCCAAAGTTCATCCTGACCTTATTAAAACGGGATTTATTGATGTTGTAAACAACATTGCACAACTAATAGATACTCTACCCGAAAAGCCATTAATTATTGGTCACTCTATGGCAGGAATGGCAACGCTGAAATTGGTAGAAATGGGAAAGGCTGCAGCTGGAGTAAGTATTGATGGAGCGCCGCCTAAAAATGTTTTTCCACCTTTTCAAACACTTAAAACTGTGTTACCAGCCTTTGGCTTTTTTTCTTTTAATAAATATTTTATGGGTAGTCGTAAATGGTACGATTATTCATTTTTCAATACAATACCTGCTATAGAGAAAGAAAAGGCTTTTGAAAAATTTGCGGTACCTGAAAGTTATAAGGTCAGTCGGCAATTAGTTTTAAATTCTTTTTCAAATATAGATTTTAAGAAAGCCCACTCACCAATTTTATTTGTCGGTGGCGGTAAGGATCATATTTTTCCACCAAATCTTACAAAATCAATAGCCGGTAAATATAAGGATCCAAATAGCCAGGTTACAGTAAAAATATTTGAAGACAAAAGCCATTTTATTTGCGGGGAACCTGGTTGGGAAAAAGTTGCTGATCATATTTTAGATTGGTATGAAAATCTGTAATGCGGCACACAAAAAATGTGTTTGTTTAGGCTGAAGCAAAAGAAATGCTACCGGTTCTTTCAGAAAAATAACAGGTCATAACAATTCTAAACTATATGATTTTTTATTTCCTTACCTTAATACAAATTCTACTGTTATGACAAAGTACACAATTAGGTTTTTTTATTTGTGCCTGTTCTGTTTATTTACTTCTGTAGTAACTGCACAGACAAAAAGATATCTTTCATCAGATGAATATGGCAAATGGCAAAGCCTGAGCAGCACTGTTATTTCACCCAATGGCGAATGGGTAACATATCAAATAGTAGTACAAGAAGATAATGACACTCTGTTTGTCATTAATAAGCAAACACAAAAAAGTTATAAACTGGAGTTTGCTTCATTACCGGAGTTTTCAAAAGACAACCAGTGGGTCGCTTACCGCATTGGCATTCCATTTAAAGAAGCTGAAAAACTGCGGGAGCAAACAAAACCTATTGAATACAAAATGGGATTGCTGAATCTTGTTACCGGAAAAAAAGAATCGATTCAAAACATTGGCAGTTTTGGTTTTTCCCGTAACGGTAAATTTCTTGTTGCCTATCTCACTCCGCCAAAAGAAAATAAAGATAAAGGCGCCGTATTGTTGCTAAAGAATTTATCGGATGGAACAACACGTACCATCGGCAACGTGACAGAATACAGTTTTAATAAAAAAAGTGATTACCTCGTTTATATTGTTGAGTCAGCCAATTCAGCAGGAAATTCGGTAGAGCTTTTTAACCTGCAGAATTACTCATTAAAGATCCTGGCCAGTGATACATTAAAATTTTCTAAACTCACCTGGCAGAAAGAAGGTGACGGACTTGCCTTTCTTAAATCTTATAAGAAAGATAGATACGAGGAAGAAAATGCAGTGGTCTATTCTTATACAGATATCTACAAAACACCTTTATTAAAAACATTTGACCCTGAAACAACAAAAGGATTTCCGGCTGGTATGCGTGTTTCCAATAAAGCTGTAGTGGGCATGAGTGATGATATGACTTCTGTTTTCTTTGCATTGGACAAATGGACCTATAATGCTCCACCGAAAAAAGACAGCGTGAAAACAGATTCAACCAAAGCAACAGTTGCTGTTAAGAAAGAAAACCCGCCTCCTAAAACAGCGAATGTTGATGTATGGCATTGGAAGGATCCGGAGATCCAGCCACGTCAGAAAGTAACACTGGGACAGGATACCACTCGTGGTTATTTAAGTGTATGGAATACGGATAACAATACATTTTTCCAATTAGCCAAAGAAGAAGCTCCCCTTACACAGCTTACCGGCAACCAGAAATATGCAGTAGTATACACGGATAAAAAATACAAACCTGCTTTCAAAGAAGATCTTGCAGATGCCTGGCTGGTAAATGTGAAGACAGGCGTAGAGAAACTTGCATTTGAAAAAACAATGTCGGGATTTAATACTTTCCCCCGCACATCACCAGATGGAAAGTGGCTTGCTTATTTTAAAGATAAACATTGGTGGACCTATAATATACAAACAGGTCAAAACACCAACATTACTGAAAATATTAAAACTAATTTCTGGAATACAAGAGATGATCACCCTGCCAGCAGACCGGCAGTTGGTAGCGCCGGCTGGGTAAAAGGCGATAAAGAAATATTATTGTATGATGAATATAATGTGTGGGCAGTAAAACCCGACGGAAAGGGTGCAAGAAAATTGACCGATGGAGAAAAAGATGAAACGATGTATCGTGTCTTCCGAACAGACTTCGAAGAACTTTATCTTGATGATAGTAAACCGGTTTACTTCAGTGCATATGGAGATAAGTCAAAAAAGTTTGGCTACTTTAAATATGAAAAGAATAAACTCGATAAGCTTCTTTTTGAAGAGGCGCAATTTACCAGGCTGTCAAAAGCAAAAGATGCGAATACTTTTATTTATGCAAGGGAAGATTTTGATAAACCACCTTCTTTATTTGTAACCGATAATTTCTCAGGCGAGAAATTAATAGCCAGCACCAACCCGCAGCAGAAAGATTATTACTGGGGTAAGAGTGAATTGATCTCTTACACAAATAAAAATGGAAAAAAGATGCAGGGTGCATTGTTCTATCCAGCCAATTATGAGCAGGGAAAACAATACCCAATGATCACTTATATTTATGAAACTCTTTCCAATACAGTTCATTCCTATGCATCCCCCTCACAACGCAGTGCTTACAATACTGCCAATTTTACCAGCAGCGGTTATTTTGTTTTTCGGCCGGATATAGTATATGATATAAATGACCCGGGTGTAAGTGCAGTCAATTGCGTGGTGCCTGCTGTGGAAGAAGTATTAAAGTCCGGAATGATCGATAAAACCAAAGTTGGATTGATGGGTCATAGCTGGGGTGCCTATCAAACATCTTTTATCATTACTCAAACAAATCTTTTCAGTGCTGCATGTGCCGGTGCCCCGCTTACCAATCTTATCAGCATGTCCAATTCTATTTACTGGAATACCGGTACGCCTGACAGTAAAATTTTTGAAACCAGCCAGGGCCGCTTTGATGGTCCGTGGTATGAAAGAATGGAAGACCATATGCGTAACTCACCTATGTACCAGGCAGCCAATATAAAAACGCCACTACTGGTAGCTTTCGGTGATAAAGATGGTGCTGTTGACTGGCACCAGGGAATAGAAATGTATAGTACAATGAGGCGCATGCAGAAGCCACATATCATGCTGGTGTATGCCGACGAAAATCATGGATTGGCAAAAAAAGAAAATCAAATTGATTACCAGAAAAGGCAAAGAGAGTTTTTTGATCATTATCTTCTTGGTAAAACGCCGGAGAAATGGATCGTTGATGGTGTTTCGCAACAAGAGAAGCTCAAACAAAAAGCAAAAGAAACCCCTGCAAAAGCTTTCTGATAAATTTATAGATATAAAATAAAAAACGACCATTATTAAAATGGTCGTTTTTTATTAAGTAGCATATTTAAACATTATTTTTTCTTTTGTCCAAAAACAAACCTGGCATTAAATCCGAATCCACCTCCCCTGAAGTCAGTGTCATCGATAATCCAGAATGTTGGTCGCCAGTCAGCACCAAGGGCTATCGGTACAGTTTTGAACCGGTATTCAAGTCCGGCTTCACCACTGATACCTAACCAGAAGTCATCAGCGAATAACAGGGAGGGTCCTGCACCTAAATACCAATAAAAGGCTTCTCCTCCTAAAGGCCGATATAAAAAATCCCATAAGAGCTCAACACCAAAACCGCCGTTAGCGGTACTGTTATCGTTATCGTTACTTTTATCGTCTCCAAAAGAGACATCCAGATGAAGGCGGTTAAATTTTCCCGATTTTAACATCGCATCTATTGCTATATTATTGCCCAAAACATCACCAACGCGAACACCAAGTTCCTGGGAAAAGATACCGCCGCTACAAAGAGCAAATGCTGTGAGTACAAGTAGTTTTTTCATAAAACTTTTTTTAGGTTTAATAATTAATGGTTGATTAAAGTTAAAGTAATTGATTCTAAAATGAAAAAAGAAAATTCAGATTTCCATAACGACGTTGTGATGGCTATTTCATCCATCTGCTTCTCATTTCTTACCTTCATTATCGAAATCAAACTGCAATGAAAAAATTATCTACTCTGTTTTTATTTGTCTTATTTGTCAAGTTTTATTCTATTGGGCAAACCGGGCAAGTATTAAATCCCGACCAGGTTGTAACAACTGAACACACTGTAACGGTGAAAGGAAATAAGATCCCGTATAAAGCGATCGCAGGAACTTTACCTGTATATGGTGATTCAGGTAAAGTGATCGCAGGTGTGTTCTTTACTTACTATGAAAGGTCAGATGTAAAAGACCGCAGTTCAAGACCATTGATCATTTCGTTTAACGGAGGCCCAGGCACATCATCAGTATGGATGGAGATGGGTTATACAGGGCCGCGACTTGTGAATATAGATGATGAAGGATATCCTGTACAACCTTACGGAATCAAAGAAAATCCATTTAGCCTCGTAGATATGGCTGACATTGTATATGTAGATCCTGTGAACACTGGTTACTCACGCATTACCGGCAATGCACCGCCTTCAAAATTTTTTGGTGTGAACGCTGATATTAAATACCTGGCTGAATGGCTCAGCACTTTTGTATCACGGTATAGCCGTTGGACCTCTCCCAAATATTTAATTGGAGAAAGTTATGGTACCAACCGTGTATCGGGTCTTGCTTTAGAATTGCAAAACCGTCAATGGATGTTTTTAAATGGCGTTGTACTGGTATCACCAACGATCTTAGGCATTGAAAGAACGGGCCCGGTCGATATGGCTTCGCGGTTACCATATTATGCCGCTACTGCCTGGTATCATAAAATGCTACCTGCGGATCTGCAAAACAAAGATCTTACTGATGTATTACCTGAAGTGGAAGAGTTCACGATCAGTGAACTTATACCTGCTATAACCCGTGGCGGATCTTTGGAAGATGATAAACGTAAAGCTATTGCTGCAAAGGTGAGTCGTTATTCAGGGCTGAAAGAAAAAGTGATCATCCAACGCAACCTGTTTATACCTGCTCAATTTTTTTGGAAAGAACTATTGCGTGATAAAGGATATAGCGTTGGAAGATTAGACAGTCGCTATCTCGGTATTAGTAAACAGGATGCAGGTGATACGGTTGATTATAATGCTGAAATAATTGCATGGAACCACGCCTTCTCCCCTGCCATGAATCATTATCTCCGTGATCAACTGAATTATAAAACTGATCTCAAATATTATATGTTCGGACCCGTATCACCATGGGATCGCAGTAATGACCGTACAGGGGAAAATCTTCGTCTCGCTATGGCTGAAAATCCATTTATGCATGTGATGGTTCAAAGCGGATACTATGATGGCGCTTGTGATTATTTTAATGCCAAGTACAATATGTGGCAACTGGATCCTGCCGGTAAAATGAAACAACGAATAAGTTTTAAAGGTTATCGAAGCGGACACATGATGTATCTGCGCAAACCTGATCTGGAAACCAGCACTAATGATCTTCGGGAATTTATTTTAAAAACTTTACCCAAGCCAGGACAACCGGCTCAGTATAATCAAAAGTTTTGATCAATAGTTTATGTTGTTGATGGTATATAAGCTTAAAGTATTGTAATTCGCACCCCAACTGAGCCTTCTTTAACCTCGGTTGCTGGTATGTCTCACACAATACCTCTGCGACATACCAACAAATAATTCAAGATGATAAAATCGAAACCAATACATCCCGATTTTCTTTTCCTGCTTGAAATGAAAGATGGAAAATTAATAGAACTCTTTAAAGACCTTAGGAAATATATTCTTGACATTTATCCTGACAGCAATGAATTGGTATATCATACACATGCATTAACGACGGTATTTTCAATTTCGGATAAGCTTTCAGATGCGTTTTGCATGATCCCCATTTATTCAAACCACCTGAATCTTGGTTTCAATAAAGGGACATTACTTAAAGACTCTGATAAATTATTGTCGGGAACTGGTAAACTGATAAGGCATATTCCTATAAATACTTTCTCAGACTATAAGAACAAAAAAGTGAAAGACTTGATTGAAGCTGCTGCGAATTTTGCAATCAAAGACATGAATAAGCCGACCAAATCAAAGGGGATGACAATTTCCAAAATTGTAAAGAAGTCATTTAATTAGTAATCTACTAAACAGAACATGACTATATTTATTAATTTGAATAAAATAACAACAGTATCATTAACAAAATGAAACACTGGTATCAACAACCACATAAGCTAATTGCAGACTATGTAAGAACGGTTTTGATACTGGAAGGATTTTCTGAATCTGACACAAACGACCTTCCGATATTCACCAACGGCATGTCCGCTCTGTTTTGCAAAACAGAAAAAGATCAAAGCGGTAATGAAAACATCTTCCAATTAGCATTGTTTGGAAAGTCTATACCAGAAGAACATTGTGTCGTAAACACAAATGAAACTATCATCATCTATTTCTTTAAGCCTTTTGCATTGGCAAGCATGTTTAATTTGGCTGCAGCCAAATTACTTACATCTCCTATTGATCTTGGTAACTGGCATGCTCATAAAGCAAATGCACTCAAAACACAATTGATCTATGCATCTTCAACATCAAGGAAAGTTGAAGTGCTTGATAATTTATTAATTCAGCAATTGCAACAACATACAAGGGAATGTGAGATCATTAGATATGCAACCGACCAGATCATGTACGATCCGGGCACAGAAATTTTATCAGAAATGTTAAGCAAGCTTGATCTTAATAAAAGAACTTTTCAACGGATTTTTAAAAAATATGTTGGTGTCACTCCAAACCAATACAGGCGGATCTGCCAGTTTCAACTTTCGTTTTATCAATTAAGAAGCAAGGATTTCAATAAGCTGACGGATATTGCATATGATAATGGCTTTGCAGATCAAAGTCATTTTATTCGCTCATTCAAAGAATTTACACAGATCACCCCAAATGACTATCTTAAGTCCGGGCTAAAAGACAAAAATGAATAATGTCGTTTTTATTCTATTTCACCGTTTCATTCGTTCATAGGTTTGTATAAATTAATTAACATGAAAGAAAAAATAACTCCCTGCCTTTGGTTTAACGGACAGGCAAAAGAAGCCGGAGCATTGTATTGCTCGGTTTTTGAAAATGCAAAAATTACAGCACAGTCGCCGTTTGTTACTGCGATCGATGTTGCAGGACAAAGCATCACACTTTTAGATGGCGGACCTAAGTACAAACCAACTCCCGCTATTTCGTTTTATTATATATGCGAAAAGGCTGAAGAACTTGACCGTATCTGGAATGCATTTAGTAAAGAAGGTACTGTGATGATGGCGTTGGATAAATATCCATGGGGTGAAAAATATGGATGGCTCAGCGATAAGTATGGCATCTCCTGGCAACTGGCCCTCGGTAAAATAAGCGACGTTGGTCAAAAGATCACACCGTGTATGTTGTTTGCCGGCAAGCAATATGGACGGGTTGATGAAGCAATAACATTTTATTCTTCCATTTTTAAGAATACTGAGATCGATGGCATTCTTCGTTATGGCGCAAATGAACAACCAGATCAGGAAGGAAAGGTAAAACATGCACAGATCAATTTAAATGGTGAAAAATTGATGTTAATGGAAAGTGCGGCGCAGCATAATTTTACTTTTACAGAAGGTGTATCATTGACCATACATTGCGAAACACAGCAAGAAATAGATCATTACTGGGGAAAGCTTACTCAACATGGAGAAGAAAGCATGTGTGGTTGGCTGAAAGATAAATTTGGCGTGTCATGGCAGATAGTGCCAACCATATTAAACAAGATCATGAGTGATCCTGCTAAAGCAGGTAAAGCTGCACAGGCTTTTATGTCTATGCGAAAATTAAATATTGAACAGATCGTACAGGCGTCTATTGCGTAGTATCAATGACACAATTAATGTGAGCATAAAATATAATGCTCACATTTTCTTTTTGGAGATCTAAATATTCACACTGTACCCAACTTTTACTTTATCCATCACTACATGTGTATAAAATTGCTTCACATTGGGATTATCCATAAAGTGTTTTTTAGAAAACTCATCATAGTCCTTCATGTCTTTCGCATTGACGATTAGTACAAAATCATAAGTTCCCGTTACATAGTAGCATTGCATTACTTCGACACAACCTGACATTAGGGATTTGAAACTATCGATCGCTTTAGTATTACCAAGGTTCAATGTTACGTCTACTACGCAAGTAATTTCCAAACCAACTGCGGCAGGAGAAACAATAGAAATATCAGCTTCAATAACTTTGTCTTGTCTAAGTCTTTTCAGTCTTCTTTGAACTGCACTGGTACTTAGGTTGATCTTATTCCCTAGTTCTTCGGAAGTGATCCTGTTGTTTTGTTGAAGCTGGCCTAATAGCTGTTTGTCTAATTCATCCAACTCTTGCATAATTTACCCGTTTAAAATATCAAGTTCAATTTTTTTGTGCGTTATACTCAGGCAAATTATCTAAAAAATGTAATCGATCTGCAATAATTTGCGCATACAAATCATAAAGAAAAATGAAATTATTTACGATCGTCCTTATGTTGACAATTGTTGCTTATCCTCAAAAGGCAATAAACCAAGCATCAAATAGTGTTGTTCAAAATACAATGAACCCTATTGACACCTTCATTGAAAGGAAAATGAAAGAATCCGGGCTAGTTGGAATTGGAGCAGCTATTATAGTAAATAAAGAATTGGTTTGGGCCAAAGGATATGGTTATGCAGACAATGAAAACAAAATCCCATTTACTTCAAATACGATTATGAATATTGGATCGATCGCTAAAACCTTTACGGGAGTTTGTTTGATGCACGCCATTGAAGACAAAAAATTATCCCTTGACGATGACATTAATAAATACTTACCTTTCAAAGTAACGAATCCATTTTTTCCTAATGAAAAGATCACATTAAGAAACCTGGCCACACACACGTCCAGCCTGGCGGACTGATATCCATTCTATGATAGCACATACTTTTATGGCGGTGACTCTCCGGAATCATTGGGAAATTTCTTAAAAAACTATTTTGAACCGAATGGCAAATATTACAGAAGCGAGAATTTTTTGAATTATAAACCGGGAACCTATCGTGATTATTCTAATATTGCCGCCGGCCTGGCTGGCTATATGGTTGAGATAGTAACAGGCAAAAAATTAAATGAGTATAGCAAGCAATTTATTTTTAAACCTCTAAGAATGAACAATAGCGGTTGGTTTCTATCTGAAATTAAATTATCGGATCATTCAAAGCTTTACGATAAACAAGGAGACACTCTTAAATCTATACAATTGTATGGTCTCCCCACTTATCCTGATGGAGGAGTACGTACTTCGGTTTCAGAATTATCGAGGTTTTTTATTGCATTACTAAACGAAGGCGAATATAAAGGAGCAAGAATTTTAAAGAAGCAATCAGTTGAAGAAATGCTTAGGTTCCAATTTACGGCGGCAAATAAACCTGAAAATATAACTCTGGATGAATTAAACTCGGGTATATTTTGGGCTACCAAACGAAATGTAACCAAGATAGGTCATTCGGGATCAGATCCCGGTGTAAAAACCGAAATGCTTACTGATCTTTCCAAAGAAGTTGGAGTGATCTTGTTTACGAACACCTCTCTTAGCGAAAAAGATATGTTCAAATACTACTTTCCTATTTCTGATGAACTCTATAAATATGGTGTGAAATTAAAGGATGCGAAAAAGTAATTCTTCAAAGCACTTCATTCAAAATTTCATTCACATTATCAGATTTAAGTCCGTTCTGGTCTTTGCAGGGCGATGAAATTTTACTTTTAAACTTTTATATTTATCTTCAAAAAGTTTTTTATCTACCACCATTTTTCAACCACCATTTCATGAAACACATTAAAAAATTCCTCAAAACAATTTTGCTTTTGTTTATATGCAGCACCCTTTACAGTCAATTGTATAAGGTTAACATGGAAAAAGATTCAAAATGGGCACAGGATGTCAGCGGAGTCACAAAAATTAAAGTTTATTGGGAAAACCCCACTCCTGAAAATACTTTGCAGCGGCAATGGGTAAAAGAAGCAGTGCAGTCAACCTGGAGCAAAGTTGCCAATATTGATTTTGTAGGCTGGGATCAATATGATTACAGCAATACCGGCATACGGATCTATATTGATGATTACGCCGACCCGCATACCAAGGGCCTGGGAAATGATCTTAGCGGCAAGCCCCGGGGGATGGTATTAAATTTCAATTTCCTGGGTGAATATAAATGCCACAGTCAACGAACAAAAGAATATTGCATAAGGGCAATAGCTGTTCACGAATTTGGCCATGCTTTAGGGATTGCTCACGAACAGGACAGATTGGATTGTGGGTGTGAACAAGTGAAGCCGGGAGAAGGTGGAATGGTAGTAAGCGGGTATTATGTAACTCCCTGTGATCTGCATTCTGTGATGAACTACTGCAACCCTGTATGGAGTAATGGAGGAAAGTTGAGTGACTATGACATCAGGGGCATCAAGGCGATATATGGTATCCGAAAAACAAATTTAGATTTTAATAATAAAGTCGGTTTTTCTTCAGTTGTTGATAAACTTGGCCCTAACCAGGTTTGGGAAAATTTATATCTCACACTGGGCAACCAGCAATTTATTTTTAATATTAATGCAAATAACCCCGAAGAATTAAAACCACTTACTTTTTCAACTAGCGGTCTCTATAATTACAGTGTCTCTTCCCTTTCATATCATAATGACAAAAAATTACATAATGGTAAAGGGTCAGGTGTTCTTTATTTTGACAAAAACAAGACTTACAAAATAGAGATCCTGGCAAATGAGCAGGATAAAGAAAATTTTGAACTCGTCGTTTCGGCAAAAGATATAGCATCCGAAACATTAAGCCTTGACAGAAGCCTGGGAACCGCTAATAACACTCTCAAATGGACTCCCCCTTCCAATATTAATTTCATACGATCCGGGCAGAAGCCGATCCATTTAATGCTGCTGACCAATGCTCCTGAAGAAAAATTTTATATATATGCAGATGGCACCATCATGGTGTATAATACGATCCAAAAAACTTATTTTGAATGCGGCAAAAAACAGGCGCCATATTACAGGAACACGTATAGCCAAAACTGGGCCTGGACTTTTTACAGAAATCTCACCAATAATATGCGGGAAACATATACTATTAGTACAATTGGTGAAGCATGGTCAATTAGCACAGCAGGCGCATTTTCAAAATATGGTGTTGTAAAGTATGTTGATTTCTAAATAATGATTTAAGCCAAGCCGGAGGTCTTACAAAGACCTCCGGGCAAACAAAACTTATATATTTGAATTATATGTTATTCAATTCGTATGAATACTTTCATATTATTTGTAATTGGTTTTGTAGTCGGTCTGTTTTTCCTTAAAAGTTTTTTTGGAAAGAAATCACCTTTAAAATAAGTAAAAACCTTCTTTCAGCATAAAACTCAATTCATCGAAAGTACCTCGTTCAAAATCTTATTGACTTCGTCAGCTTTATTAAAGATCATCAGGTGACCACCGCCTTTAATTACAAAATCAGGATGAGTATATTTTAGTGGCAGCATTCTATCATTTGATCCATGCAAATGAACGATACCCGGTAAACGATCCGGCTGATCCCAGTTCACAATTGCATTAAGCGACCAGCGAACCATACCAGGATCGGCAGTTTTTGCATAATTATAAATGATCGCTTTATCTTCCTTTGATGCAACACCCATAATATTCTTGATGACCGTTCCTGCTTTTAGAAATGTCATTGGTACAGCTTTATGCAGACCTATTTTTCCCGCTTGCTTAAAATACCAGGGTAATTCGTTTGATGAAGCAAGACTTGAAATGATGATTGTCTTCATTGGCCTGCGGAGCCTTGCAATTTCAGAAGCAAGCATGCCTCCAAAAGAAAGACCGATCAAAATAAAAGCATCATCATTTTTTATCAGGGAAGAAAAGCGTCGTGCATAATTGCAGAGTGATTCATTTTTTTGGGGAGGTATCCAATCGAGATAAACAGGTTCGTATGCAGCGGGGAGTTTTATTTTTTGAAAAGCCTTTCTATCAGCCCCTAACCCACTTATAAAATATGCTTTCAACTTATTTACATCTCCATTGGTTCAGGTATCTCGATCGTAACGGTCTGTACCATTTTTTTAGGTACAGGTTTATCATTTAGCAAAGCAGGTTGCCATGTTGCCATTGTTGCTTCTATCCTTGAGATCAACTCATCATTAAAGTCTGCATTTACGCCGCCTCTCATCACTTTAAAATTTACAGGCACTCCGTCTTTATCAACAATAAACTCTAATTGCACAAATGCTTTCCGGGTAGCTTTTGGTAAATAGTCTCTCATTTCTTTACCCAACTTGTCCAAATATTTTAATAAGTCATCGCCACCACCCGGATACTTTGGCCATTGAGTAACAGCTTCTACAAGACCAGTAATTTCTCTTGTCCTGTGTTGAACATTCTTTCTTTTTGGTATTGGCTTAGCAGATTCGGTGGGTGGCGCATACATTGTTTTTTTATCTGGCGCATCATTTACATAGTACTCACCTTTATCAGATACAGCTACGACAGGAATTTGCTTATGTTTTTCAAAGTAATTAAAAGCATCTTCAAGATGCGAAGAAAAAACTTTTAGTTGCTCATCATCTTTTGTAAGCTTACCAAGAAAATCAATACTTCTTTTTACATTATAGCGAATTGGAAAAATATGAACAGGTATAAAATCCTGTCCCTGGTTCTTTGCATGAGCTGTAACAATATAAACTTCTTCGATCATCGGATCAGTCAGTGGAATACAGCCAACAGTAACGCAACTGCCGTGTATATAAATATCTCCGCCGGGATTGATCGCATCACTTAATATCCTGTCAGATATGTTAGGATAATTAATTCCTAGTGATAAATGATAATTACTTTTCGCATTAAATTCATTGATGTAATAAAAACCTTCCGGTACCTGGTAATCACCACCCATTCTTTTTGGGCCAAGCGTACCTGCTAACGCACAAACTTTATAAGTCTTAAAAAGTTTGTAGGGATCTTTCCTGTCATTTTTTACCCAGATCTCTAATTGACTATCATATTTAAAGGAACGGATATAAACATATTTGGCGGGCCATACCAATTTCTTATCCTCAAATTGCTTTTTCAAAACAGCCTCGTTTTTACTAAGCGCAGTGGAAGGACGCTGCAAAGTTTTTTGAAAGTCAATAAATGAGGAAACGGCCGAAACGGAGTTTCCGCCTGAGCCATTTTGTGCTGATAGCGAAATGGCAATAAAGCTGGTCAAGATACAGATGAAGAGGTTTTTCATTGACGGTTCATTAGGTTAAGAAACGCTGAGTCAAAAAGTTTTATTACTCGTTTGTTTATAACTAATTGTAAAAATAAGCATAAAAAGCAAAGATGGACAAGCAATACCGCTCCTTTTCACAGGAAATTATACTGCGTTACTCCCGACTCAGAACTTAGAACTACGAACTACAAATTCCCCCTCTCCCCCTGTTCTCTTTCTATTGCCTCAAATAAGGCTTTGAAATTTCCTTTCCCAAAGCTCTTTGCTCCTTTGCGTTGAATGATCTCAAAAAATAAAGTGGGCCTGTCCTCGACCGGTTTTGTGAATAGTTGGAGCAGGTATCCCTCATTATCACGGTCAACAAGAATACCCAATTCCTTCAAAGGCTCCAGGTCCTCATCAATATGTCCTACTCTTTCAATCAGGTCATCGTAATACGAATTCGGCACTCTTAAAAACTCAACTCCGCGGTTTCTTAGTTCAGTAACTGTTTGAACAATATCATTTGTCGCCATTGCCACATGCTGTACCCCTTCGCCATCATAGAATTCAAGATATTCTTCTACCTGGCTTTTCTTTTTTCCTTCCGCCGGCTCATTGATGGGGAATTTTACAAAGCCGTTTCCATTACTCATCACTTTACTCATCAGCGCCGAATACTCTGTAGAAATATCTTTATCATCAAACGTTAGTATATTTCTGAAGCCCATTACATCCTGGTAAAATTTCACCCATGTATCCATTTGGTTCCAGCCAACATTACCCACACAATGATCAACGTATAATAAACCTGTATCTGTTGGTTGATAGTAAGGATTGTTCCATTCGCGATAACCCGGCATGAACTGACCATTGTAATTTTTTCTTTCAATAAACAAATGGACAGTATCGCCATAGGTATTAATGCCACTGACCACCACTTCCCCATCTGTGTCCTTAAATTTTTGAGGCTGCATATAAGACCTGGCGCCACGCTTTATTGTTTCTTCCCATGCACTTGTTGCATCATCCACACGTAATGCTATTGCTTTTACCCCATCACCATGTTTATAGATATGATCTGCCATTTCATTATTAGCCCTGAGCGGGGTGGTAAGAACGAGGGTCAATTTATTTTGCCGAACGGCATAACTGGACCGGTCTTTTATACCGGTTTCAGGTCCGGCATAAGCCAATGCCTGGAAACCAAAAGCACTCATATAATAATGAGCCGCTTGTTTTGCATTGCCAACATAGAATTCAACATAATCAGTTCCCTGCAATGGAAGAAAATCGGTTTGTCCACCGGACCCTGCGGGAGCATCCTGTTTTTTATTTGAAGCTGTACTTGTAGCCATAATTATTTTTTTGTAGTCACCAATAGTAATTCTGTTCATCTTCTGTTGTGTCACTCACTTGAACTTTCGGTAATTCTATTCATCCAAAATGAGAGTGACATTAAAGCCTCTTTAGGGGTTTGGGGTTCGCATAGCCAGCGTCTCCATCAGCAATTCGAAGTGATTGCGTTTGTCAGTAAATAATTTGTGAGGATAATCAGGAAGCATATCGCAAAGTTAGAAAAAACCTTAACTCATTTACAATAAAAAAACCTCCCGTGAAACCAGGAGGTTTACTAACACTGCCCACTTACCTCAGAATTTAGATAGGACTCGGGTATGGAATATTATAATTAGAAGTTTTTTTTCTTTCAGAATGTTAAGATAGATTGCTTCTCACGGGAAAGACTGAGTATTAAACAAAGTCCAAATTTCAGATGACCAATCTATCAATCCGAACTATGAATTTTTTTTGAACGAATCAAAAACCAAACTATATTATCATAATTACAGACACAACCAAAAAATAACCTTAACTCAATTACATAAAAAAAATAACCTCCTGTGAAAACAGGAGGTGAACGAAAACAAACCTGCGTGAAAAATATTACTCTCTGTGGAAACAGGAAGTAAAACCTACTCTACTTAAGAAAACTACTAATCAGAAAAAATTTAACTGGCTTCGTGTATCAAATAATTATCAAAAGTTTTTTTCTTTCAGAACGTTAAAATATATCGTTCTCCCAGGAATAATTTAATAATTAAACAAAGTGGAAATTTTAGATGACCAACTTGCTAATTGTGACTATGAATTTTTTGAAAGGGTTGACACCAAACTATATCAACATAATTTGCAGATACGAACAATATATAACCTTAACTCACATCTATAAAAAAATATACCTCCTGTGGAAACAGAAGGTATAAACCAAAACTAACCTGCATGAGAAAAGCTTTTTATGTAAGAAAAATTTTAATTGACTTTGTGTATTAACTAGAAGTTTTTTTCTTTCTTCCGTAAAGATAGATTGTCATTTGAGGGATTATCTGACTATTAAACAAACTCCAAATTCTAGATGACCAACTTGCAAATAGTGACCATGAATTTTTTTTATGGATCGAAAACCAAACTATATCATTATAAATAGTAGCACGAACAAAATATAACCTTAACCTATCTACAAAAAAATACCTCCTGTGAAGACAGGAGGTATAAACCAAAACTAACTGCTTATGTGAGAAAAATTTTAACTGCTTCGTGTATTAAATATTATAAATTTTTTTCTTTCTGAATGTAAGATAGATAGCTTTTCGAGGTAAAAACTGCCCATTAAACCAAAACCAAATTTTAGATGACCAACTTGCCAATATTGACCATGAATTGGCTTCTCTTATCTTTGCGCCATGCTTAAAATTGGTATCCTCGGTGGCGGCCAGTTAGGAAGAATGCTTTTACAAGCTGCATCCAATTATCCAGTTAAAACCTTTTTAATGGAAAATGACGATGAATGTCCTGCTGCTCATCTCTGCCATCATTTTACTAAAGGCGATATAAAAGATTTTGATGCCGTTTACAATTTTGGTAAAGGACTTGATGCAATTACCATTGAAATTGAAAACGTAAATGTTGATGCACTTGAAAAATTAGAAACTGAAGGGGTGAAAGTTTATCCCAGGCCATCTGTACTCCGTATCATCAAAAACAAAATTTTACAAAAACAATATTATCACCAACATAGCATCCCTACCGCAGATTTCATTTTAACTAATAGTCTTTCTGATATAGAAGGTCATATTGGTTTTCTTCCGGCTGTTCACAAACTAGGTGAAGGCGGTTATGATGGTCGCGGTGTTCAAATTTTAAAGAATAAAGATGATCTTGGAAAGGCCTTTAATGCACCAGGCGTCTTGGAAAAACTGATCCCGATCGATAAGGAGATCGCTCAAATGGTTGCCGTGAATGACAAAGGCGAAACAGCTCTTTATCCGCCGGTAGAAATGCTTTTTAATCCGGATCTTAATTTACTCGATTATCAACTTTGTCCCGCAGAACTGGGTATTCAAACGCTTTATAAAGTTGAAGCGATCGCTTCGGCAGTCGTTCGCAATTTCAAGTCACCAGGAATTTTCGCCGTTGAAATGTTTGTAGATAAGGGCGGTGATGTATTTGTAAATGAAACAGCGCCGCGGGTTCATAACAGCGGACATCATACCATCGAAGCACATTATAGCAGCCAGTTTGATATGTTATGGCGGGTGATGCTTGGGTATCCTTTGGGAAACACGGATGCTATCCTTCCTTCGATCATGGTCAATATCATCGGTGCTGAAGGATGTAATGGTGATGTGAAATATGAAGGACTTGAAGATGTAATGAAGATCGATAATGCCTTTGTTCATATTTATGGGAAAAAACAAACCAAGCCCGGCAGAAAAATGGGACATGTGACCATCCTAAGCAAGGAAAAACAAGACCTTCTGCACAAATCGAATAAAGTGAAGCATACATTAAAGGCAAATACCTGATTGCCATTTATCTGCCATCACAACCACACTTAAATAAACCAGTTTTTCCCGAAGGTTAGACACAATTCTCACATCTAATCTTGGCGATTATCATTTATCTTTATCGCCTAACACTCAATATATTCTTGTGATCACAACAAACTCATTTTTTCGACTCACCGTATTTACGACAGCGCTTCTTTTATTTTCATGCAAGGAAAAAAAACCCCCAGCCGTTACTATGTCTGGAGGCCCTGGAAAACAACCAGCCGTATCCGTTGACGCAATCATTACAAAAACACAATTACTTATAGCCGATATTGAAGTTCCGGGATCATTGCTTGCCAATGAATCAACTGAAATCCGTCCCGAGGTTTCCGGCAAACTGGTTCAGCTGAATGTAAAAGAAGGACGCTTTGTATCGCGGGGGGCATTACTTGCAAAATTGTATGACGGCGATTTACAAGCACAGAAACGCAAGCTTGAAGTGCAATTAAAAATTGCCGATCAAACAGAAAAACGCCAGGCAGAGCTATTAAAGATCCAGGGCATCAGTCAGCAGGAATATGATCTGAGTCTTTTGCAGGTAAGTAACCTTAATGCTGATATTGACATTATCAATGAAGCCATCCGTAAAACTGAAATCCGTTCACCATTCAGTGGAAAATTAGGTTTTAAAAATATCAGCCCCGGCGCCTACATTTCACCGTCAACTATTATTTGTACTGTAAGCCAGGTAGATCAACTAAAACTTCAGTTCACTATTCCTGAAAAATACAGTTCAGAAATTAAGAATGGGCAATTAATTGATTTTACCATTGATGGTTCAGACAAAGTTTTTCATGCCAGCGTTTCAGCTACCGAAGTGTATATTGAAGAAAACACCCGCAGTCTTTCAGTAAGATCAATTGTAAAAACACCGGATCCCGTTTTAGTGCCCGGTTCATTTGCTAAAGTAAAAATTCAACTGGGCAGAAACGATCAGGCGATTATGATACCCACTGTAGCTGTGGTACCTATTGGGCGAAAAAAACAAGTTTACCTTTTTAAAAATGGTAAAGCGGAAGCTACTGAAATAACAACTGGCGTACGTGATGCTAACAACATCCAGGTTTTAACGGGCCTGGATTTAGGAGACAGCGTAATAACTACCGGCCTATTGTTTCTAAAACCGGGAAGTGATGTAAAAATTTCAAAAATAATTAGTGAGAAGTAAGGGCTCACAACTGACAACTCACAACTATGAATTTATCAGAACTTAGTTTAAGACGACCAGTACTTGCCATTGTCTGCTCCATCCTGATCATTGTCTTTGGCTCTATCGGTTATTCTTTTTTGGGTGTTAGAGAATATCCTGCTATTGACCCGGCGGTGATCAGTGTTCGTACCTCATATGTAGGCGCCAGTGCTGAGATCATAGAACAACAAATAACAGAGCCGCTGGAGAAAGCGATCAATGGTGTACAGGGTGTGAAAACTATTACCTCAAACAGTGCCCAGGGCAATAGCAACATCACCGTAGAATTTGAATTGAGTGTTGACCTTGAAAAAGCTGCTAACGACGTAAGAGATAAAGTGAGCCAGGCTACGGGTCAACTGCCAAGGGATATTGATGGCCCGCCTACCGTATCCAAATCCGATGCGGACTCAGATCCCATAATGTTTATCGTTATTCAAAGTCAGAAAAAAACATTGCTTGAGTTATCTGACTTTGCTGAGAATGTAGTGCAGGAACGTTTACAAACAATTTCGGGTGTAAGTTCAGCTGGTTCTTTTGGCGGGCAATATTCCATGCGTCTCTGGATCGATCCATCAAAACTGGCAGCATATAAATTAACAATACAGGATATCCGTTCTGCTTTGGACCGGGAAAATATAGAATTGCCGGGCGGTAAGATCCGTGGCAATGCCACACAGCTAATTGTAAACACCTATGGTAAACTAACCACAGAAACTGACTTTAACGACCTTATCGTTCGTGAAACCGAGGGCCGGATTATCAGGTTCAAAGACGTGGGTAAAGCAATACTTTCAGGGGACAATGATGAGTTTGCATCAAGAGTAAACAATATTCTTTCTGTTGGGGTGAGAGTAGTTGCACAACCGGGCAGCAACCAGATTGAAATAGCTGATGAAGTTTATAAAAGATTAGAACAGATCAAGCAAGATATGCCTGGTGATATTAATATTAACGTTGGGTATGATCGTTCAGGATTTGTTCGTAAAGCGGTGAGCGAAGTAAAAGAAACATTGATTATCGCGATTTCATTAGTTGTGCTGATCATTTTTCTTTTCTTCCGCGAATGGTCACTTGCCTTCCGGCCATTGATCGATATCCCGGTTTCACTTATCGGTGCATTTTTTATCATGTACCTCATGAATTTTTCCATTAATGTACTCACTCTTCTTGCAGTCGTGCTTGCCACGGGGTTGGTAGTGGATGATGGAATTGTAGTAACAGAAAATATTTTCAAGAAAATGGAACAGGGCATGAACAAGCATAAGGCCGCCCTTGAAGGTGCAAAAGAAATTTATTTTGCCGTTATTGCCACTTCTATCACACTTGCTGTTGTATTTCTTCCCATCATTTTTTTACAGGGCTTTACAGGCAGGCTTTTCCGGGAATTTGGAATTGTGGTAGCCGGCGCTGTTTTAATTTCTGCTTTTGTTTCACTTTCTCTTACACCAGTATTAAATATTTATCTTTCTAAAAAAGATCCACATAAACATTCCTGGTTCTATCGTGTTACTGAACCTTTCTTTATGGGGATGGAAAATCTTTATCGTTATACACTGAAGGGATTTATGAAGTTGCGCTGGTTTGCGATGATCATTGTGCTTGCCTGCGGCGCTATAATATATTTAATTGGTAAGGGTCTTCCCACAGAGGTGGCACCCATGGAAGACAGGAATAGGATAAGAGGACAATTAACAGGGCCTGAGGGAGCAGATTTTGATTTTATAGACCGAGTTACTTACGAGATCAATCAACAGTTATTGGATTCCATTCCTGAATTATCATTTGCCTTGTCTTTTGCTCCAAGTTTTGGAGGCGGGGGTTCTAATTCCTCATTTATCAGCATGGGTTTAGACGAAGCAAGCACAAGAAATCGTACGCAGGATGAAATCGCACAACAGGCCAATCGCATTTTCCGCCGCTATAATAATGTACGGGCATTTGCAATACAGGAACAAACAATTTCTGTGGGTATGGGCGGCAGAGGCAGCTTCCCCGTACAGTTTGTTTTGCAGAACCTCAACTTTGATAAATTAAAAGAAAAGGTTCCCCTGTTTTTAGATGAAGTTTCTAAAAGTAAAGTATTCCAGGGTTTTGATGTGAACCTGAAATTTAATCAGCCTGAGTTGCAGATTACGATCGACAGGCTGAAAGCAAATGAATTGGGAGTCTCTGTGCTGGATGTTACTAATACATTGCAGCTTGCATTGAGCGGTCGCCGCTTTGGCTATTTTATCATGAACGGCAAACAGTACCAGGTGATCGGGCAGGTAGAAAGAGATAACCGTGATGAACCTGTTGACATCAAATCACTTTATGTTCGTAATAACATGGGCGAGTTAATACAACTAGACAATATCGTTAAAATGGTAGAAACAGCAAATCCTCCTACTATCTATCATTATAACCGTTTTAAAAGCGCCACCATTTCTGCAGGCCTTGCACCGGGTATGGCATTGGGCGATGGAATAAAGGAAATGGAAAGTATCGGGGAAAGAATTTTGGATGAATCATTTAATACTTCACTCAGCGGGGCCTCACTTGATTTCAAAGAAAGTTCTTCGAATACTTCCTTTGCATTTATCGTTGCCCTCATCCTGATATTCCTGGTCCTCGCTGCCCAGTTCGAAAGTTTTATTGACCCCTTTATTATTATGATCACTGTACCACTTGCAATTGCTGGCGCTGTTCTCAGTTTAAAATTATTTGGACAAACCTTGAATATCTTTTCACAGATAGGAATTATTATGCTGATAGGATTAGTTACCAAGAATGGGATCCTGATCGTTGAATTTGCCAATCAGAAAAGAAGAAGAGGTGAACAGAAGATCCCAGCCGCTATAGATGCGTCAGTAGCAAGGTTACGCCCCATTTTGATGACAACATTGGCAACTACGCTTGGTGCATTGCCTATTGCATTGGCAATTGGTTCAGCCGGTAAAAGCCGCATTCCATTAGGTATCGTTATTGTTGGCGGAATGCTTTTTTCTTTAATGCTTACTTTATATGTAGTACCGGCGGTGTATTCATATCTTTCTTCAAAAAAGAAAGTCAGTAACCTTGATACAGAGTTGGCAGTGGCAGATTTGAAGGAAACACATGAATAAATTATATGTAACCGATTTACCTGCTATAATTTTATATGGAAGCAGGCAAATGAATTCTATTAAACTTATGTTGCGACGCTCCGTTTTACGTTCTGTTCTATACTCAGCTTTTTCCTTGTTCGTATGTTCATTACAAGCTCAAAAAATATTGACACTGGAAGATGCCATAAGCATTGCACTTAAAAACAATTACGATATTCAGCTTTCAAGAAATGATTCAGCCATAGCGGCGCTGGACTATTCTTACCGCAATTGGTTGTTTGCCCCGCGGCTGAATGCTTCCGTCGGCAATGTTTGGAATAATAACCACCAGAACCAGGAATTTTCCAATGGCACGAAAAGAGAGGGTGATGTAAAAACCAATAACCTGTCAGGCTCTATCAGCTTAAGCTGGCTATTATTTGACGGCGGTAAAATGTTTGTAACCCGTAACCAGGCGCAGGAACTTGTTCGCCTGGGTGAACTGGGTATAAAAGACCAGGTAGTCAACACGGTGGCTCAGGTCATCAACTCTTATTATATAGTTGTGCGCCAGAAACAACAGTTGAAAGCAGTTGAAGAGCAAATGAGCATTAGCCAAACCCGTGTCGACCTCACCCAGCGCAGGCTTGAAATTGGAGTTGGCGCCAAACCAGATGTATTGCAGAGTAAGGTGGATCTGAATGCACAGATAGCTTCCCGGTTTCGACAGCTTACGTTGATCGAGGAGTTAAAAGAAAGGCTGAATCAAATAATGAATGCTGCTGTTGGCACCAATTATGAGGTCAGTGATTCTATTCCATTCAACAACAGTTTAACCCTTGCGCAGATCCAGAACAATTTTGAGCAAACAAATACGACCCTGCAGCTCCAGAAAAAAAATATCGATCTTGCGGAGCTTACAATAAAATCAAGAAAGGCAGACCAGTTCCCTCTTATATCATTTAATTCAGCTTATAATTACAACCGGACCAATAATGACGTTGCCTTAAATACTGCGCTACCATTGTACAATCGTAACCAGGGATACAATTATGGATTCTCTGCAACGATCCCGATCTTAAATTACCGTAACACCAACCGACTCATAAAGCAATCGAAACTGGATTTGAGTTATCAGCAACTTGTTTACGAAAGTCAGAAATCCACTTTAAATCTGAATGTCAGCAATTTCTTTAGAGAGTATGAGCTTCAGAAAAAAATGCTTGAACTTGAAGAAACAAATATTCTGCTGGCCAAAGAAAATGTAAACATACAGCTCGAATTATTCCGGCTTGGTGCATCTACTATCATTCAGTTGAGAGATGCGCAGTTTAGTCTTGCAGATGCATATGATAGATTGATTGCTGCTCGTTACAATACCAAGCTTGCAGAAACAGAACTTATGAGATTGAAAGGTGAGCTCATTAAATAGTTTATGGTTTATAGTTTGTGGTTTGTAGTTAATTTTGAGCAAACCCAAAACAATGGCTACCATCCAGCGGTTTGAAGATTTAGAAATATGGAAAAAATCTCGAATTCTTCCAGATAAAGTTTATCCCCTTACTTTTGAAGAACCTATTTCCAGTGATTATAGAATAAAAGATCAAATGAGAGGTAGTGTTGGCTCAATAATGGATAATATCGCTGAGGGGTTTGAAAGGGGTAGTAGGTTTGAGTTTATAAATTCGCTTACCATTGCCAAAGGAGAAACCGGTGAACTAAAATCTCAGCTCTATCGTTGCCTGGATAATAAATATATAAGTCAGAATCTCATTGACGAATTATATAATTTAGCCGACGAACTAACTAAAATGATTACTTCATTTATTAACTATTTAAATAAATCGAAAATCAAAGGACAAAAATTCAAAAATAGGAATGCTTAAACCACAAACTTCAAACTTCAAACTACAAACCACTTTAGTTGGAATAATAATGGGCAGCGATAGTGATCTTACTGTCATGCAAGCTGCATCGGATCTGCTCAAAGAATTTGGGATAGCTCATGAAGTGACTGTTGTATCTGCACATCGTACACCGCTTCGCATGGTAGACTATGCAACAAAAGCAAAAAAAAGAGGACTAAAAGTAATTATTGCTGGTGCTGGTGGCGCAGCACATTTACCGGGAATGGTAGCATCTATAACTTCACTACCTGTTATTGGAGTTCCAATCAAATCATCCAATTCAATTGATGGATGGGACTCTGTTCTTTCTATTTTACAAATGCCAAACGGTGTTCCTGTTGCCACTGTTGCTCTCAACGCAGCAAAGAATGCAGGTATATTAGCTGCAGAGATCATTGGCGCATTCGATGCATCTGTTTCCAAAAAGGTAACTACTTTCAAAAACTCGCTGAATAAAGATGTATTAAAAAAAGTGGAGAAAATGAAAAAGGCGGGATGGGAGAATAAGTTTGATTAAGTCAGAACCACGATTTAAATGATTAGATGGATTATGAGGAAATTGGGGAACTTCATACGCTTCGCTTTTATCTCCTTTCTATTTTGTTCCTGTAGCAATGAAAGCAATATGTCCAATGTCCAAATAAAAAAGCTCGATTTTCCATCCGCTTCCGCAATAGAATATTTTGATGAAAAGTTGTACATGATAGGTGATGATGCGACAAACTTATTGATACTGGATACAAGTCTTAATATCATTGACTCAATTCCGCTTCTTTCCTATCCCGGAAAAAGAATTCCAAAAGATACTAAACCAGATCTCGAAGCATCTGCATTGATTGCTGATAATCTATTTCTCTTTGGATCAGGATCTTTATCACCTTATAGAAATTTCGCATTGAGACTTAATTTGAAAACAAAAGGCAACGACAGTATCAACCTTGAACCACTATTTCTAAAAATAAAAGAACTGGATATTGAACAAATAAATATTGAGGGTGCTTGTTTTGTAACAGGAAAACTAATTCTTGTAAACAGAGGGAACAAAGGTTATCCTCATAACTATTTTATCATCACGGATGAAAAATCCTGGACTAATGATAGCAGTTTTCAAATTTCTATTATTCCCTTTGAAGCTCAAAAAGACACGGCTTCATTCAAGGGCATTTCAGGATTATGTTATGCAAAAGAAAGTGATCAATTGATAATGACGGCATCAACTGAAGACACAAGAAACAGTTATGATGATGGTGCGATTGGTAAGAGTTTTCTATGGATCATTAATAACATTTCAAATAAGCTTGAAAGCAAAACATTAAGCCCCGATAAAATAATTGACCTTGAAGAAATCGATTCACGTTTTAAAAAGCAAAAGATAGAATCAGCAACAGTGATCAGCGAAACAAATGAACTGATCGATCTAGTCTTAGTTGCAGACAATGATGACGGCAGCAGTACGATTTTTAAATTGAGTATTAAAAGGGACTGAACTACTTTTCTAGAATGACTACAAACTCCTGCTCGAGATTGAGTGAGTTTTCATAAAGTTTGCCAATGAAGTCTCTCCCCCATTTTGCATAATAATAACTGATGTTGTCATATCGCTCTTGCAATCCATCGCCGGGGAATAGATGATCTTTAATTGATTTTATCTGTCTTTGCTGATCAGCAAACTTTCTTTTCTCTGCCCGCAACATTTTCTTTTCAAGTTCCTGCAAACGTTGCACAGTTCTTAGCTTTAAAGCTTCCACATGTTTTTCCAAGGTGACATCTACTGCTGAAGCTTGTTTTTTAAAACTTTCATATAGTTGTTCAAGCTCAGTTAATGATCCATTCAATTTTACTTCATTCTTGCTTTCACTCATCACGATCCGGTTCAATAATTCTTCCTGTGATAAAAAGAGATCTTCGATCGAGAATCCAAGTTTTGCGGTCCTTTCCTGCCAGCTTTTTTCAAGAATTAAAAAAGAATTACGCAGCACCAGCATCGGGAAAGGAATTTGATAATGATTGAACAGATCTTTTAATTGTAACCAATATGCCGTTTCACCACCACCACCAATAAAAGCAAGATTAGGGAGGATCATTTCCTGGTATAGTCCGCGAAGAATAACATTTGGACTAAAGCGATCAGGATGTCCATTCAACTCTTTAAGTAAATGTTCTTCCGAAAATCTCTCTTTCCCATTCACTACTCTCCATTCACCATTTACTATTTCAATTCTCTCACGAATATTACCCTTTAAATAAAACAAATTGATCTCTCTTGGATTGGCCTGCACTTTATATCCCGCATTACTTAATTTCTCTGCGGTTTTTTCAACAATACCCGATGCGGTTTGATTCAAAAGATCATCTTTGAAGATCGGGATCATCTGTTTCTTCAGTTCAGCATTATCGGGCAACAACACAACTAAACCGTATTCACCAAATAACTCATTAACTATTTTAAAAGTTGAGGATTGAATTGTATCTCCTTCTTTATAGCATTCTTTCATCAGAGTCGCTATCTCTTTTCCAAATGGCAAAACAGAAAGCTGACCTTCCATCATGCTGATCAGTTTGATCAATTCTTTGTCTACTTTCATTCTTCCAACCGCACCAGTTTGTTTTGTATTCCAGGTAAGTTTTTCGCCCCCAACATATACGTGATTTAGTTCATCAAGATCTGCATCTTCACTGCCTATATAAAAAACAGGAACAAAATTGTGATCCGGAAAATTAGTCTTGCAGTATTCTGCCAGCTTTATTGTATGCAATATTTTATAAATAAAATAAAGCGGCCCTGTGAAAATATTATTCTGGTGAGCTGTGGTAAAAGTGAAAGTATTTTCCGAAGCTAATTCTTCAATATTTTTCTTTGTATTTTCAGATATTGTAACAGCAGAATATTGTTTTTTTAATTCCTGCACCAGCACATTGCGATCATAGTTAAACTGTTTTCTATCCTCAATTGCTTTTTTTATCCCCTGGATCGTCGGCGGGTAATTAAAGAATTCTTTTAATGAAGAATGCTGGTCAATATAATCAACCACTGTTTTACTAAAACTTCCCGTTTGCCTGTAAGGTATTCGTGTAGAGATACAATCCATAAGAGTATCAAAAATAGAAAGAGTTGGCCGGCCTTAAAATACCGACTGTAAAATTAACTTTACTTTACCCGATAGGCAACAATGGTATTGCGCCAAAACGTCGGCACATAAATAATTTTGTTCTTTGCATCCATACCGATATCTGCTGAATTCTTTTTATCCGGCCTTGAATCCAGCAATTGCTGCTTACTGCCATCTGCATTCACATACCAGACAACACCCTGCCAGCAGGAAATTATAAAATCATTGCCCGAAATATTCTCGATCCCATCAGTGCCCCCATCCATTCCATCAGTTATCTTAGTAAGCGTTTTGTCCTTGTTCATTTTAAACATGCCACCTGCATCCAACAAATAAAAATCATCACCATGCATTAGTACACCATTTGGCCCTTTCAGGTTATCAAGAAATAATTCTGATACACCATCTTTTACAACAAACACTTTTTTCAATCTTGAATCTGACACATAAACAGTCCCGGATCTACTAACACTAACATCATTTAATCCTTCTGCACCAGTAACGACGATCCTTTTTTCAATTTTGCCACTGGCAATATCAATTACCAGCAGTTCATTCATATCTGCCACATATAATTTACCCTTATAAAGCCCCATTCCCTTTGGAGCATTTAATCCACTCACCCATTCCGTTGCGATCACTTTCCCATCAAGACCAACTTTCGCAACAGATCCTTTTCCATCTCTTGCCCATGGATCGGTACCATCAATATTTGTGGCATACAAAACTTTATTATCGCCATCAAACAAAACAGATTCAGGAACTTTTAAGACAGAATCTGTCTCCCACAATTTTTCCAACTTGTGTTGCGCAAATAATAGAGTAGAATTAAAAAGAATTGTAATTAGCAATGCTGTTCTTGATATGATCTTTTTCATAATATATATTTTAGCGTAGCTAAGTTACGTACAGAAAGTCTTATCCAAACCTGGCCGGGTCAAAAGCTTCAAGG
>DATDCP010000295.1:0-11653 GCA_036524255.1 Chitinophagaceae bacterium | reverse complement strand
AACTGGGACTTTGAAACGATATCACCTTCCGGTGTTTTCAATGTTACATAACCTTTTTCTGCAGCTTGTGGTACTAGCAAACGGATATTATCTGATGTTTGTTTTTTAAAGTCGGCTTGATTAACTACTGCATTCGTTCCTGTAAAATGAATGGACGTAACTTTATTAAGATTAGTACCAATAAACTGAATAGTGTCGCCATGTTTTGCACCAGTTGGGCCAAAACTTAATAACTGTATCTTATCTGAAGTAACTTCATCATCATCTTTATCACATGATGTCACAATGCCGATTGAAAGTATTACGCTTATCAACGCAAGCAGTTTGAAAGAAGATAGTTTGATCATATAGCAGATTATAAACTTTTAAAAAATTATTGTGGTAAAACTTTGGGTACAACTCTGAAGTTATCATAACACATATCTGCATCCAGGTCGCCAGGCGCATGGCCCATAAGTAGCCGGCACCAATAACCTGAAGCACTTACAGTTGGTTTTACACGATAGCTTGCAAAGACTTCTTCTAATGGAATTACAACGGTCTGCCATTGGCCCTTGGTATCATACGGAGGATTCCATTTATATGCATCATTATCTTCAGCAAGTAAAGCCAGGTTTATTTTTACCAGGTTTCCATTATATGGTTTGATCGTGTTTACTTCAAATTTGAGATAGTAATCTTCAGCTTTTAATATGGCGGCGTCTGGAATATTTTTACTGTGAACAGGCATTGCAGATGCAGGGCCACCTGCTAATTCATTCCAACTCCATGAACCGATCTGTTTTTTGAAACGAATATAGTTGCCGCTGATCTTGGGAGGATCTCCGGGGCCAGGACTGCTAACCACATAAGATGCATTCCACCAACCTTCATAAGGATCGCTATTGATAAAATGATTCCTGCTGTCCCTGAACCAGAAGTTAGATTTTGTTTCACCAAAATTTGTTTTCACAGTAATCCGCCCGGCTTGCGCACCAGCTGGTACTCTAACCTGGACTGCTTGTGGTGTAACAGAAACAATAGTTCCTGTCACCCCGCCGGTAAATGTTACTGTCAGTGGTTCATAAAAGAAGTCACCCCGAATGGTAGCAACATCACCATCGTTAACAAACTCACTAACCATGCTGGCAACATATGGTTCACTTATCTGTACCACAAAATCATGATATAAAATAAATCCGTTTTTGAAGACGATCTTCATTTTGTTGGTAATATCTGTGGGAATAGGATTAGGTACAGAGACTAATATCGATTTATCTGTAATGTATGTAGGCGTTAAAACAGCTTGCCGGTCATTAAACCAAACTTCAACTGCATCTTTTAAATTTTCGCCAACAATTGCAATAAGACGGCCCTGGCCTGCCCCTACCAGCAATGAATCAGATGATTCAGGTCTTGTAATTCTTACATAGTTTACTGAAGGCTCACCTGAGTCGTCATTATTTTTATCGCAAGCAATAAAAATACCTGCAACACCAGTCAGCATTATGAGTACAAGTAATATCTTATTTATTGATTTCATTTCAGTTAAATTTTTTATTAAAAATTTTAAAGTTTATGGATAATCAACCGGTGGTTTTTGAAGATTAGGCGCCTGGCTTAACTCAACATTCGGTATAGGTAAAAGGAAGTTGCCTTCATTTGCATTGATCAACCTTTCTGAAAACCAGGATGTTTTTGTAAATGTCCATTCAGTTGGGTTAGGCATTTGATCCGGACTGGTAAAAAATAAACCTCTGTCCTGGGAGTTAAGAATAGAGAATGCTTTTGAAGGATTCCAATAATGAAGACTAACCATATCATACCAGGACATTCCTTCCATTGCAAACTCTTTAAATCTTTCTGAAAGAAGCATATCAAAAGTAAGCGGGCCGCTGCCATTAGTACCTGCTACAACATATTCAGCTAATCCGGCTCTTGTATGCACTTTATTGAAATATTCAATTGCAGTAGCATCTGTAGTAGAAGTATTGTTCCCCATTGCTGCTTCAACATAAACCAAATACATTTCAGCAAGCCTCATCATATAAGTGTTATTAGGATAATGTTGTTGAGTTGCGATGCCAACAAGATCTATCGGGGAACCAATTACATATTTTTTTACGTTTAAAAAATTATTATCAGTGCCGGTGAAAGGAAATACCAATTTAGTTCTGTCAGTCACTTTTGTGATCTCAGGGTAATAGGCTCCGGGCAACATAAAGGTGGCATGTAAACGCTGATCTAAAGTTCTTCCTTTTAAAGTACCATTAGTTTGTGCAGCAATACCTTCATATTGTGATACCAACCACCATGTGGCACCTTTATCACCACCCCATCCGCCAAATGCAATATCAGGACTGTAGGCAAGATATTCAGGCATACTGTTATTTGTTCCCCAAACATTGGCTCCTGAAAAAACCCACTGCAATTCAAATAACGATTCCTTATTGTTATCGTATGGATATTTAAAAAGATCTCCGTAGGTATTCAACAGACTTTTACCACTGTTGTTAATGACTCTTTGAGCAAAGTATTTAGCGCTGTCTAAAAATTGTTGTTTCTTAACTCCACCAGTAGCTTCAACACCAGCTCTTGTTAAATAAAAACGAGCTAACATGGCTTCAGCCGACCATGTACTTAGCCTGCCTTCTTGTAGGGATGTTTCAGGAAGATCTGCAGCAGCTGCACGCATTTCTCTTGTTATAAAACGCCATACGCTGGTGACAGTATTTCTTGTGATCGAAGTATCAAAAAGATGATCAAAATTATTTTCAATAACAGGTACAGGACCCCAGTTCATTACTAAAAAACGATAGGCTAATGCTCTCATATATCTTGCTTCCGCAATTGCGATCTTTCTCACACCCGGAGTTACCGCATCACCCGCATACCTGTTTATATTATAAATAGCGAGGTTTGATTGTGCTACCACGTTATAGAATGCACGCCATGAAGCGCCATTCTCCCCATTATCCCCGGTTGTATTGAATAACACATTGCCCCTGTCATTCCATGCTGAATAAGCTGTACCGCCTCTGAAATCTCCAAGATTGTACATGGCCTTATCATTATAATCAAACCAGACCTGGCTATAAAGTAAACTTGTAGCCGCTAATACCTGGTCATCGGTTTTATAAAAGTTGGCATCAACCACTGAACTTAATGGTGGTTTTTCAAGAAAGCTTTTTTTACAAGCTACCGTTGCCATAATGGCTACCGTTAAACCAAGGAAATATTTTATTCGATTTAGCTTCTTCATATTAATACATTTAGAAGTTGACATTTAAAGTTGCGGAATACATTGGAGTAATTGGATACCGTCCGAAGTCAATACCAATGGCCTGGTTTTGTGCACTCGAACCTTGTCCTACATAAGCTCCTACTTCCGGATCATAGCCTTTATAATTTGTAAACGTAAATACGTTTTGAGCACCTATACTTGCTTTTAGTCCTTTGATAACTTTGGTATGCCCTAAAACTCTGGCAGGTACGTTGTATGACAGTGTAATATTTTTTACCCGGAGATATGAACCATCTTCCACAAACCTTGTTGATGTTTTCGAATGGTTATTTTCATTTGCTACAGTATTGTTGGTTATCCTGGGAACATGCGTACCGGCATTAGAGATGATCGTTTTGCCACCAGGATCAGTTGTAAGTTTCGCATAATCCATTCCCTCTATCAAAAGATTGCGGCTTAAATAGATATTATTAGGATTGCTGTTAGCATAAGCTATATAATTATAGATATCATTGCCAGTCGATCCAGTGATAAGAATATTCAGGTCAAATCCTTTATAAGCAAAACTATTATTAAACCCGAAAAACAGTTTTGGCCATGGATTACCAATATTGGTGATATCGTTCACATCGATCTTTTTATCACCATTGATATCCTTATATTTTACATCTCCAACCCATATGCCTGTTTGGGGATCCGTTGGTCTCCTGTTCCCCTGGTTATCTACAGGCACTGCACTGTTATTTATTTCTTCTACAGATTGGAATAAACCTTCTTCTATATATCCTCTGAACAACCATGGTGCCTGACCGATGGTAGCACGTTGTGTCCAATTGTTCATCCACCATGATACTCTTTCAATAAAGGCATTTTCTGAATTCAATGAAGTAACCTTTGTGTCGAAATGAGAAAGATTCAGGTTTGATTCCCACTTAAAGTCTTTATTGCTGATATTAGTAGTAGTAATAGTAAGATTCCATCCTTTCGTTTCTAAAGAACCTGCGTTGACTAAAGGAGCTCCAACTGAACCCGGGCTACCATTTGTTCCCATATACCATGGTAAGCTTGCACCAAGGATAAGATTATCAGTTTCTTTCACATAATAATCTGCTTCAATATTAAACCTGTTGTTGAGGAATCCGACATTTAACCCAATATTGTTTGTTTTTGTTTCTTCCCAACCAAGTTTAGAATTTGTAAAAGTTGATGGTAGAAAACCCGTGCCCCACGGTGTTGCTCCTGTATTTAACGGAGCATAAATACCAGACCCGGTTCCCTGGTTACCAGTCAAACCGCTTTCAACTCTTAATTTCAATTCACTTATGAAATCAACATCAAAGAATTCTTCTTGACTTATTCTCCATGCTGCTGAAACCGATGGAAAATTTCCCCACCTGTTATCAGCACCGAAGTAAGGAGAACCATCTCTTCTGAATGTAGCAGTTAAGATATATCGGTTATCATAATTATAGTTAACCCTACCAAGATAAGATTCCATTGACCATGGATAAGTTCCTCCGCCATTAGTTGCAGAAGTTGGGTTACCCGCATTTACATCGAATATGTCATTTGTAAGAAACCCTGTCCTTCCTGCTGACAAAGCTTTCCACTCTGATTCCTGCGCCTCGTGAGTTGCCATCACTGTGAAATTATGTTTACCGATCTGCCTTGTATATTCCAACTGTTGATTCCAGTTCCAATACCAGCTATTATAAGTTCCGCTTTGCAATGAAGCAACAGTATTATAATGCCATTGATCAATATTATAAGTTGGAGTATAGTAGGTAGATAACCCATCACCCATATTCCCGTTCAATGAAGTTCTAAATACTAGTCCTTTCGCCAAATTGATACCAATGTTTAAGCCTCCCAATACTTGTCTTCTCTTATTATTGTTAGTGATAAGATTTGCAATAGCTATCGGGTTAATAGGTGCATATTGATTGGCACCATTCACAGGATCACTTCCACCCCATGAGCCATCCAGGTTTGTAACCGGGATCTGCGGAGTCAATTGCAAGGCACTTGCAATAAGTGGGCTTTGTGCGTCCCCATAGTTAGTTGTAGTTAGCTTTTCATTTGTTTGGTTAAAACTAAGATTGACACCAATAGTTGCCCAATCTCTTGGCTTATTATCCAGGTTTAATCTGAAACCATACCTGTCAAATCCAGAACCTGCAGCCACACCTTCTTGTTTCAAATACTCACCAGACATGTAGTAAGTAGTATTGTTACTGCCACCACTAAGGTTTAGCTGGTGTTTATTCATCGCAGCGTTATTAAACAATTCACCCTGCCAATCGGTTCCCTCACCTAATAAAGAAGGATCTAAGAATTCTGGTGGTGTAGTACCTCCTGCTAAAGCATGAAATTCATTTACCATTTGTGCATACTCTTTCAAATTCATTACATCCAAATGCTTTGGAGGAGTTTGAAGATTGTATTGATAAACATAATTTATTTTGAAATCGCCGGCTTTACCACGTTTTGTAGTAACGAGGATCACACCATTGCTTGCACGTGAACCATAAATTGCAGTTGCAGAGGGGCCTTGCAAAATTTGGATATCATCTATATCTGCAGGATTTAAACCTGATAAAGGATTTGAAGAACTCGAAGAGCCAAAAGATACATCTTCGCTTACTTGCATCTGAACTCCATCAATTACATAAAGAGGTTGTGTACGACCCAGTGAGCTTATACCACGGATGTTTACAGAGATACCTCCACCTGGTTGTCCGGAATTTTGTGTAACATAAACGCCAGCTGCACGACCTTGAAGTGCTTGTTCAATAGTAGTATTCACTGTCTTTTCAATATCTTTTGATGAAATAGTGGATTGAGCACTGGTTAGGTTAGCCCTGCTTGCTTTTCCATAGCCAACAACTACGACATCTGTTAATGCAGCTGCTTGTTGTACTAAACGAACAGATACTGTGTTCTTATCACCAACCACTATTTCCTGCGCATCAAATCCTACATAAGAAATTAGCAATACTGACTTCTCGCTGGCAACAGTAAGAGAAAAGCTTCCATCATCTTTTGCTGTGGTAGCATTCGTAGTACCTTTTTCTGTCACTGTAGCGCCGGACAATGGTTCGCCTTTATCATTTGTCACTTTACCACTAATTGTAACAGGAGGTGGTGGAGTAGATACTGCTACTATTTCTGGAGGAGTGATCTCTTTTTCCTTGATCACAACCATCTTATTGAAAATAGTATATGTAAGTGGCTGATTTTGAAAGCAAGCTTCAAGTGCTTGTTCTATCGACGCGTCATTGATATTAACGGTAACCGTGTTTGCTTTTTTCAACAGCGCTTTGGTATAAACAAAAGTGTAATCAGATTGCTTTTTTATTTCCCTGAATACTTTATCGAGTGGAGAGTTTGTTTCATTGAGACTCACCTTTTGGGAAAATCCATTTGCACTTGCATTGAGGCAAACGGTAAGCATAAAAATTGTGGTTAGTTTCATAATCATAAACATTTTGACCTTCCCCCGCCTCGGTAACCACTGGGGGGCGCAGCAAGCAATAAATTGCATAATTTTGTTTTGATTTTAGGTTAAACAATAAATAGTCTACATCGCTCATTATTTGTTAGCCTAATTACTTACCGTTCTGCCTTGTCCGCGGAACGGTTTTCTTTAGCTAACTATTATTTCTATATTTTGTCTTACTCTTATTCATTTTTTCAAAAGAAGGGGGCATCTACTCCTGGATAAAAAATCTGATACTTATGGCATCACAATTATTTTTTTACCCTGGATATCAAACTTTACTTTACCAGTAAGCTCCAAAGCTCTCAATGCATCGGACAGTTTTATGTTACGACGCATTTCAGCAATAAACAGATCATCTGTCTTTCCTTTGTATTCAATTTCTACATCATACCAACGAGATAGTTGTCTCATTACAGTTTCGATTCCTGCCTGTTCAAAATCAAACATTCCATTCTTCCAGGCAACCACTTTATCCACGTCAACATTACTAACCACTTTGGTTGTCCCTTCTTTTGTAAGTTGTGATTGTTGACCCGGTTTTAAGATGTTAACATTACCATTGTTTACAAACTTTACAGATCCTTCTAATAAAGTTGTCTTTACATTATCTTCATCACTATATGCATTAACATTGAAATGAGTTCCTAAAACCTGGACTTCGGCGTTATTTATTTTCACGATAAAAGGCGCATTTGGATCCCTGGCTATTTCAAAGTAGGCTTCACCTGTAATTTCTATCTTCCTTTCATTTCCAATAAAAGATGTTGGGAAATGAATAGACGATGTTGCATTAAGCCATACCTGGCTGCCGTCGGGTAATTCTAATTGATACTGCCCACCCTTAGGAGTTGATATAGTATTGTAAACAATTTCCCTCGAATTTTTATTAGTAGGATCATAAGATAGTTTTCCATCAAGTTTAATAATTTTAGAATTGCCTTGTTGGGCAAGAGTACCATTTTGTGCGTCATCCAAAACAATAGTAGATCCATCGGCAAGGGTTAAAGTAGCTTTGTCTCCTCCTGGCAACACATCATTCGTAAAACGCTGTTGATCTATTTCTGATTTTACGATCTCCTTTTTTCCGACCTTATCGGTCAATAGAAAAACACTTATTAGAAGTATGCCAACGACAGAAGCAGCGATCGCAAGTCTTCGCAAAGGAATTATACGACGCTTTTTACTTTTTGATTCCGATCCTATTTTGTCATGAATAGCCTTTAATAATTTACGCGAAGCATCAGAGTTAATACCTTCAGAGTTTTCAATATTCTCTAAAAAATGCTTTTGCATAAGTTGTTTCAATTCTGCGTCGTCTGAATTTTCCAGGTAGGCCAAAAGCCATTGCATTTCTTTGGCAGTCCACTCAGATCCGCTTAGCAATTTTCTGAGTTTGTTTTGTGGTTGGTCCAATAGTTTTTTATAAATACGCAGTATCCTCTAAAACGGGGGGGTAATTCAGATCTTTTTATGAGTTGGTCGGCTTGTCTATATTGCAAACGTTAAAAGAAGATGCTTTTGAAAACCAAAAAGTAAATAACAATTCCTGTTTGCTGTGGGTGTTCGCCAATATATTTTCTTATACTTATTAAAGCTTCGGATAGGTATTCCTTCACGGTATATTTAGAAATATGTAATTCTTCTGCGGCTTTTTTATAGGTTCTTCCTTGAACTTTACATAGTTCAACGACCTTGCGTTTTTGCGGAGACAATTGATCCATCGCTTTTTCAATAGCAGTTAATTGCTCTTCCTTTAAGTCGGAGTTTACAAGGATAGAATGATCTTGTATGGAAATACTTATTTTTTTATGTGCAAGGGCATCTTTCAATTTTCGTTTTAACTGATCAACAGTTTTGTGATAGCTTATGACGAATAGCCAACCTGCAAAATCCTGCTTAGGATCAATTGTATGTCGCTTCCCCCATACAGTAACAAATACTTCCTGAACTATATCTTCAGCAATTACAGGATCTTTAATTAGCTTTAAAACATTGGCATAAACAGCAGCATGATACTCCCAATAGAGTGTGTTAAATGCGTTAATGTCATCATTACGCAAACGTGAGGCAAGATCGTTTGTTTTTTGATCTTTCAAGGCAAGCAGCTTATAGTTAGTTATGAAGAAATGGCTACCCGAAAATAACAATAAGGAATGAATTTTTGAAAAAGACATTCTAATTTAAAATTATGCTGCACCAAAAATTAAAGTACAACCGTTAGATGAATTTAAATCCCACACTATTTAGATACACTTGATTACTCATTTTGTAGAACTAAAAAAAATAAAAACCTTGACAGTTGATCTTGACAGCTTTTTACACTCAGAGCTCTGACCCGATTCAATAGGGCTGCAAGAGCTTCTAAAAAGAAAGGTTATCATTTCTGATAACCTATTTCTGAGGTCCCTAGCGGATTCGAACCGCTGTAATAGCTTTTGCAGAGCTGTGCCTAGCCACTCGGCCAAAGGACCCTATTTATTTCTGATTTCAGATTTTACATTTTAGATTTGAACCTGAAACGGTAGCAAATATAAGCCGTTTATTTAAAAGATTATAATCCAACAGACATGTCACGGATCGCAGAATCGGAAATGATACTAAATGCAAGAGGCGCTATCTACCATTTGAACCTGCTACCTCATGAGATCGGCAGCACCGTCTTTCTTGTCGGCGATCCTGATCGTGTAAAAGAAGTAAGCAAACATTTTGATAAAATTGAATACAAAGGTGAATACCGTGAATTCATCACCCATACAGGACTTATCGGTAAGAAAAAACTAACTGTCCTTTCTACCGGTATTGGCACTGATAATATTGATATTGCCATTAATGAACTGGACGCATTAGTGAATATTGATCTAACGACAAGGGAGATCAAACCATCTCTTACGTCTTTAAACCTTATTCGTATCGGTACTTCAGGCGCATTGCAACCTGAGATCCCTGTTGATAATTTTATAGCTTCCACTCACGGTCTTGGCATCGATAATCTTTTGAACTTTTACCGGCTCAGGCAAAACGATGAAGAAAAGCAATTGCTTCATTCCTTTGTAACAAGTACGCAAATGCATAGCCAGATCGGCTATCCATATATTGCCGGCGCCAGTGGCTCCCTTATTAAACATTTTGTAAAAGATTTTTACCAGGGAATTACTGTTACCTGCCCGGGATTTTATGGGCCGCAGGGAAGAGTGTTACGACTTGGCATCAGCAACCCGGAATTGATCAACCGCCTTACTCAATTTCGTTTTGGTCAACATAGGATCACTAACTTTGAAATGGAAACATCGGCTATTTATGGGCTAAGCAGGCTTCTTGGACACAACTGTCTTTCTTTAAATGCCGTTATAGCAAATAGAGTAAGAAAGGAGTTCTCAAAAGACGGAAAGGCCGCAGTTGAAGCCCTGATTACTAAAGTATTAGAAATTGTTTCTCAAAATGTATAAGAAATAAAAATGAAGACAGATTTTTTTAAATATCAGGGCACCGGAAATGATTTCGTGATCATTGACAATCGTAATGGTCATAACCTTCAACTTAGCCCGAAAATGATAAAAGAACTATGCGATCGCCGTTTTGGAATTGGCGCCGATGGGCTGATGTTATTGAATGAAAAACCAGGTTACGATTTTGAAATGGTTTATTATAATGCCGATGGCCGTGAAGGCACCATGTGTGGAAATGGCGGTCGTTGTCTTATAAAATTTGCTGAAAGTGTTGGAATACAGAAAGAATTGTACAAGTTTATCGCAACAGATGGCGAACATGAAGCAAGGATCGATACAAACGGAATTGTTTATTTAAAAATGAACGATGTTGATAAAATCGTAAATTATCATGGCGACTTCCTGGTTAATACTGGTTCACCTCACTATGTAAAATTGACCCCCCATCTTGCCGACTATGATGTTTTCAAGAAAGGCCGTGAGATCAGGTATAACCGTGAATTTGAAAAAGAAGGTATCAATGTAAATTTTGTTGAGCAACTTGATGAACCGGATAAAATTTTTGTAAGAACCTATGAACGTGGTGTGGAGAATGAAACCCTCAGTTGTGGCACCGGTGTTACCGCTGCAGCAATAGTTTGTTATCATAATGAAAATGGTTTTAATGAGGTAGAAGTAAAAACGCTGGGTGGCAGGCTAAATGTGGAATTTGATCGTATAGAAGACGGCAAATTCAGAAACATTTGGCTTTGCGGCGCTGCAGAAAGAGTATTTAACGGAAGTATTGAGATCTAAAAACCTTCCCGATCTTCACTATAATTTTTCCCGATGCATCGTTTTAATCTTCGTGTTTATGGCATTCTAATAAATGATAAGAAACAAATATTAGTTGCTGATGAATACATTCGAGGCGGCTTTTACACTAAATTTCCGGGTGGTGGATTAGAATTTGGGGAAGGAACAAGAGATTGTTTAAAAAGAGAATTGAAAGAAGAATTAGGCATTGAAGCAGAGATAGGCGAACATATTTACACAACCGATTATTTTCAAATGTCAGCGTTCAGGCCGGACGATCAAATAATTTCTATCTATTATTTTGCAAAACAATTAGAAGAATTGAAAGTACCGATACGCATCAAGCCATTTGATTTTGATGATAAGCAAATGGATGTATATCTAAATACTGGCGAAGCAGAATCTTTTCGATTAATAGAATGGAATGATTTTTCTGATGAAATCGTAACACTGCCGATCGATAAGATCGTTGCTAGGATGATAAAGAACAAAAAATAATTAACCTCCTATCGGAATATCTGACAGGCCATCCTCCTGCCCCATTGCGGCACGTTTCATTTTTTTTGCAAGATCATTTCCCAAATATTTTTCAATACGATTGTGAACGAGATAAATAACAGGTGTCAATAAAATAGCAACACAAAATTTATAGATATAATTTACGATCCCGATGGCAATTACCTGGTT
>DATDCP010000294.1:0-2903 GCA_036524255.1 Chitinophagaceae bacterium | reverse complement strand
TCGCAAAAGGTGAAAGGACCTTAGCAAAACAGGAGATCGCAAAATTGGAAGCGCATTACAATGATTTTATTTCAAAGCTGGTTAAAAAGCCTGCATCACTGGAAAAAGCAAAAGCCATCGTTGCCGAGCATTTTGAATTTCTTAATATCATTTTGAAAATTTCTTTTAGCGAAGCATTGAGTAAGGATATTCTTGCGCAAGGTGAATTGCTTTCTACAAAATTGTTTAGTGTTTACCTCGAAGAAGCCGGAGTTGATCATGAATTGTTACCTGCATTGGAATTTATGAGCATTGATAGTTATGATGAACCACAGATCGGGAGCATTAAAATAAAACTGTCTCAGCTGTTGAAACAACATGGTGCGAAAAAACTTTTTGTTACGCAAGGTTATATCTGTAGAAATGCAAGGGGTGAGGTAGATAACCTGAAACGCGGAGGAAGCGATTATACAGCATCATTGATCGCAGCAGCAATCAATGCGAGTGTTTGCGAAATATGGACGGATATCGATGGGATGCATAACAATGATCCCCGAATTGTCAAGAAGACGGTACCTGTTGAACAGTTGAGTTTTGAAGAAGCAGCCGAGCTTGCATATTTCGGTGCAAAGATCCTGCACCCGGCTTCTATCTGGCCGGCGCAAACTTATAAAGTGCCGGTGAAACTATTGAACACTATGCAGCCTGAAGCAAAAGGAACGACGATCTGTGAAGTGGCAGAATCGGTAGGAGTGAAGGCGGTTGCCGCAAAAGATAATATCACTGCTATTCGAATAAAGAGTAGCCGAATGTTATTGGCGTACGGATTTTTAAGAAAAATATTTGAAGTGTTTGAAAAATATCGTACACCCATTGATATGATCACTACTTCTGAGGTTGCAGTTTCATTGACAATTGATAATACTACTCAGCTAAAAGAAATTTTAAAAGAGCTTGAACCATTTGGAACAATTGAAGTTGATAGAGACCAGGCAATCATTTCTGTTGTGGGAAATGAGATCTCACAGACAAGAGATATGATAAAAAAATTGTTCGGTTCTATTGTAAATATTCCTGTTCGAATGGTTGCTTATGGCGGCAGTCCGCATAATATTTCACTGCTTGTTTCTGCAAAGGATAAAACGCAGATCCTTCAGCAATTGAATAAGGGAATGTTTGGACTGGATTAAAAGTCTCTCTAAATCTCCCCGAAGTAGAGACTTTTAACTCTTCCCTTCGGGAAGGCGAAGTTGAAGTAGATTTATATTTAGGGAATTGGGGATGGGCTTTCTTCCTCTTCTTCATCATCAGCCCTGATAGTATAGATAGCGATTGTTCCGCCGCCGCCACCACCAATAGCTCCGACAAATGGTCCTTTGATCACTTTGATCATTGCAATATCATTTACGGAAAGTACATTTAGGTACGATGGATCCATTCGCATTTCGTCTATAAAAATAGTGGCTGCTGACCCACGAATAACCGGAACTCTTATTCCACTCCAGGTAATAAAGATTTGTAGACCTGCAACTCGTCCATTCAGCCAGTCAAGGATATTCAAGTAACCCTGAACTTGTTCATTTTCTACATCGATAATAGTTCCTTCAGCATTTTTGAACATGCCGCTGGCATATTGTTCATTCAAAATTTCTTTATTGCTTTTTAAATTTTTTGAAAGATTGATCTGTGCTACAGTGGAAAATCCAATTGTAAATAGTGCGGTTATTAAAAGAATTTTTTTCATGATCATCTTCTCCTCCCTTTAAAGTTACGAAATAAGGCTGTTAGCGGATAGTTAAGTTATCTTCGTAAAGAGGATGTGGTTTCAGGAGTTATTACACAAAATTCAATCCAAATAAAAAAGCTCCGTAATGACGGAGCTTCAATGCTTTCCTAAGAATCTATTTAAAATCCAAAGAATAATCGTGGTTCTATACTATCAACAACGCATCACCATAACTAAAAAAGCGGTATTTATCCTTGATAGCTTTTTTGTATGCTTCCATTATCAGGTCATATCCTGCAAAAGCACAAGTCATGATAAGCAAGCTGGTTTTTGGTAAATGAAAGTTAGTAACCAATGCATCAGCAATATTAAATTCATAAGGTGGGTGAATAAACATATTCGTCCATCCTTCTGAAGGCTTCAATAATTTTTGTGCGGTAAAAGAAGATTCAACAGCTCTCATAGTAGTAGTGCCTACAGAGCAAATACGATGACCATATTCTTTTGCACGATTCACAATCTTGCAAGCATCTTCTTCTATCCTGTAATATTCAGCATCCATTTTATGCTTGCTCAGATCTTCTACTTCGATCGGTCTAAAAGTTCCCAAACCAGTATGCAGAGTCACCTCAGCAAAACGAATCCCTTTTATTTCGAGACGCTTAATCAACTCACGGCTAAAATGCAAACCAGCTGTTGGAGCTGCAACGGCGCCTTCATGTTTTGCATAAACGGTTTGATAACGTTCCTTATCTTCTTCATCCGGTTTACGCTTAATATATTTCGGCAGCGGCGTTTCGCCTAGTTTCTCAAGCATGCCACGGAATGATTCTTCAGAATCTTCCCAAAGAAAACGGATCGTTCTGCCGCGGCTGGTGGTGTTGTCAATTACTTCAGCTACCAATTCTTCATTGTCGCCAAAATAAAGTTTATTACCTACCCGGATCTTTCTTGCAGGATCAACGATCACATCCCAAAGACGGTTGGGTTTATTTAGCTCACGTAGCAGGAACACTTCGATCTTGGCACCGGTTTTTTCTTTACGGCCATACATTCTTGCCGGAAATACTTTTGTGTTATTTACAACGAACACATCCTTGTCATCAAAATAATCCATGATGTCGCGGAAATGTTTGTTCTCGATCTGGCCGGTATGACGATGAACCACCATCATACGGGCATCTTCACGTTTTTTGGC
>DATDCP010000293.1:0-5433 GCA_036524255.1 Chitinophagaceae bacterium | reverse complement strand
TTACTCTTACAGCGCCCCACCAGGGTTGTACACCTGTGATCTTACTTTTGAACCATCCAAAAACAAAAAGACAAAGCAAGGTTACCACTAGTGAAATACTTAAAGCTTGTAAAGGTGAATCAATAAAGAAATATGGACTTAAGGGGACTAATCCTCCAAAAACATATGAAAGTCCAATGTTCAATGCAGATTTTGTTGCTCTTTTAGGATCAGGTTTATCTAAACCTAATTCATACTTCATCATAAAGTCCACCCACTGTTTTTTATCTTTTGCAATTTCTTCCGTGGCTTTATCCTGTAATTCCTCACTTAAACCAATGTTTTTAAAGAACTCTTTAGTTTCTTCTATTTCCCTGTGACGAAGATTCTCAACCTCGTAATATTCTCTTTTTACTTCGCTTCTGTAGTGATCCTGTTCTGTTTTACCAGCAAGATATCCACCAAGTCCCATAGCTATTGAACCAGCTGCTACTTCTGCAATACCTGCGATAACAATAATATGAGTAGAGTCTACTGCACCACTTAAGCCTGCAGCAAGTGCAAAAGGAACAGTAAGGCCATCGCTCATACCTATTACTACATCTCTTAAAAGATCACTGCTCTTTAAATGTTCTTCTTTATGTATATCATGATGAAGATGAGTATCCATAGCTGGTTTGAAGTTTGTAGTTTGAGGTTTGAAGGTATAGCCTTCTTTACAATAAAAAGCCGGTGTACATTATCTCACCAGCTGATTATTCTCAGGAAATGAATTAGTCAAGAATAGCCAGGCTTTTTCTAATTATTTCAACACATTCCATTATTTGTTCTTTATTGATAATAAGTGGCGGGGCAAATCTTATTTTGTCACCATGAGTTGGTTTTGCAAGCAAACCATTTTCTTTTAGTGCAAGGCATAGTTCCCATGCTGCATCATTATTCCTGTGATCGATCACAATAGCGTTTAATAGACCCTTACCCCTTACCATTGCAACATGCAGCGAGTTGATCTTTTTTAATTCTTCTCTTAATAACTCACCCATAGCAGATGCATTCTCTGCCATCTGTTCGTCTTTCAATACCTGTAATGAAGTAATGGCAACTTTGGATGCAAGAGGATTGCCACCGTAAGTGCTTCCGTGTTCGCCGGGTTTTATGACCATCATTATTTCATCATCTGCAAGAACAGCACTACTGGGCATCATTCCTCCACTTAATGCTTTACCAAGAATTAAAATATCGGGTCGCACATTCTCATGATCACAAGCCAGCATCTTTCCCGTTCTCGCCAAACCAGTTTGTATTTCATCAGCAATAAAAAGAACATTTGCTTTTTCACATAGTTTTTTTGCTTTTAATAAATAGCCATCATCCGGCACTAATACTCCTGCCTCACCTTGTATTGGTTCAACAAGAAAACCTGCGACTTCTTTATCGTTCAAAACTTTTTCCAATGCATTAATGTCATTGTACGGAATAGAAATAAAGCCCGGCATATAGGGACCAAAATTTTTTCTTGCCGATGGATCACTGCTAAATGAGATCACCGTTGATGTTCTTCCGTGAAAATTCCCATCACACACAATGATCTTAGCTTTTCCTTCTGCTATTCCTTTTATTTCATATGACCATTTTCGGCAAAGTTTGATAGCTGTTTCAACTGCTTCTACGCCGGTATTCATCGGAAGCACTTTATCATACCCGAAAAGGGATGTGATAAATTTTTCAAACTCACCAAGCACATTATTATAAAATGCCCTGCTGGTTAATGTAAGTTTTTTCGACTGCTCAATAAATGACGCAACAATTTTTGGATGACAATGTCCCTGGTTCACGGCGGAATATCCACTTAGGAAATCATAGTAGCGTTTACCGTCAATATCCCAAACAAAAACTCCTTCTCCACGTTCAAGCACAACAGGAATGGGATGGTAGTTATGTGCTCCGTATTTTTCTTCGAGATCTAAATAGTATTGTGTCTTTTCTGACATATTAATAAGTGTATTCATAAAATAAAATGTAAATGGTAAAGGAAAGAAATAGCTACTTATCCCCCATTAGGGGTTAGGGGTATGTTAACCTCGGTGATTGAGTAAATCGAGGTTTTGCTTTAGAAAAAATGATATGAATAAAGACTGTTGAATGATCTGAAATTTGATGCAAGATAATGAAAAAGCTGCGGCCGGTCAACTGAGACTGAGAAGTAATTGATGCATGATAAGGTTTAACCGATCAGCCTGGTTTAACTTGCAGGCTTAAACAATCATTAATAAAAATGAGTTACACAATTCCGGCGGGCACGAGGATCGGTCATATTCATTTAAAGGTTGCTGATCTTGAAAAAGCCTTAAAATTTTATCGTGATCTTTTGGGGTTTGAAGTGCAGCAATACTATGGTGATAGCGCTGTTTTTATTTCAGCAGGTGGTTATCATCATCATATCGGGTTAAACACATGGCACAGCAAAAATGCCGGACCAGCGCCTATAAACACTGCCGGGCTTTATCATACTGCTATTTTATTTCCAACAAGAAAAGACCTGGCTATTGCATTAAAAAGATTAATTGATGCAAACTATCCTTTAACAGGAGCGTCCGATCATGGAGTTTCGGAAGCTATTTACTTAAATGACCCTGATAGAAATGGTGTAGAACTATATTGGGATAAGCCAAAAGAGCAATGGCCAAAAGATGAAAAAGGAAATTTGCTGATGGGATCTGATGCTTTGGATCTGAATGACCTGTTGCGGTTAGCTGAATAATGTTTTTACAAAATAGTTATCGGGAAATGAAATTGAAATGGCATTCTCTTTTTTAAAGATTCCATAAACTGCAGAGCCGCTTCCACTCATAGAAGCATAAATTGCTCCCGCATCATATAATTTGTCTTTTATATTTTTTATTTCAGGATACTTCTCAAAAACAGGTAACTCAAAATCATTTATTAATTCAGCTTTCCAAGTTGATGTTGATTGATGAATTATTTGTTTTATTGATTTAACGGGCTTCGATGGCTTGATAGCTGAAAAGGCCCAGGCTGTACTAATATGGATTGGCGGCTGAACAATTAGAAATTTATATTCGGAAAGATCCAGGTTTGATCGTTCCAATGTTTCACCACGACCTGTTGCGAAACAAGGTTTATTTATTATAAAAAATGGACAATCACTCCCAAGTTGTAATGAGTAATTGGTCAATTGTTTTTCAGAAAGGGAAAGATCAAATTTTTTATTCAGCAATTTTAATGTGAATGCTCCGTCTGCACTGCCACCGCCAAGTCCTGCACCCATTGGTATTGCTTTAAGTAAATGCATTTGAACAGCGGGCAATTGTGGAAAATCCTTTTTCAGCAGATTATAAGCTTTGAAGCAAAGATTTTTTTCGGGTTCGCCCTTTATTGGTGATCCACTTGTTGAAAATTCAAACTTTTCTTTTTCGATTACTTCCAACGCATCTTTTAAACGAAGAGGGAAGAAAATAGTTTCAATATCGTGATAGCCATCTTCTCGCTTGTTTACGATGTTTAACCCGAGATTAATTTTACAATTGGGAAATGAGACCATAGAAAAAAATGAAAGCTAATTGAACAAAGTAAATAACAAAAAAGGAAACCGGTATCGCCAATTTCCTCTTAATCCTTTTAAATCATAAAAATCGTGGTTCTATTTCTTCTTCCTGTTATTTATTTCATCCCTGATGGCAATAGCACGAATATAATCTTCACTCTCGAGTACCTCGTTAAGCAATGTATTCAAGTCCTCGAGACTCATTGTTTTCAGGTCTTCATTACTACCACCAGTTTCTTCCACCGGTACCTCTTTTTGCTCTTTTGATTTTTTCTTTTTACCCGTTGTTTCTTCCATCAGTATGCCTGCACTGTCAAGAATATTTTCATACGTATAAATAGGGCAGCCAAAGCGAACAGCCAGGGCCAATGCATCGGAGGTTCGTGAATCGATCTCAAGAGTATCTTTTTCTGTAGAACAAACTAGTTTGGAATAAAAGATGCCTTCCTGCAGGTCGCAAATGATGATCTCATGCAGATCAATACTAAAGCCTGTCATGAAATTTTTCATCAGGTCATGAGTAAGAGGACGGCTGGGTTGCATTTTTTCCAAAGCCACAGCAATTGCCTGCGCTTCAAACCCTCCAATTACAATAGGAAGACGGCGAAGGCCATTTACTTCGCCCAACACAACTGCATAGGAATGTGTTTGGGTTATGCTATGCGAAAGGGCCACTATTTCCAATTCTATCTTCTTCATAATTATGGCACGAAACTAAGGGATTTTAGTTAATTGATTAAGTGGGTTGTCCGGTTATAAGCCTTATAATAGACATGTAAAAATAAAGGCTAACTGGTTTTCCAGTCAGCCTTTTACAAATTCTTTCTTATTAAATTATGCTTTTATTTTCTTTATAGCTTCGGTCATCTTTGGTACAACTTCAAACGCATCACCTACGATTCCGTAATCAGCCGCTTTAAAGAAAGGAGCTTCCGGATCTTTATTTATTACAACGATCACCTTACTCCTGTTTACACCAGCGAGATGTTGAATGGCTCCTGAAATTCCAATAGCAATATATAAAGTTGGAGCAATGGCAGTGCCTGTTTGTCCTACGTGTTCATTGTGTGGACGCCAATGTGCATCTGCAACCGGACGGCTACACGCAGTTGCTGCATGTAAAGCTTTTGCAAGATCTTCCACAATACCCCAATTCTCGGGTCCTTTCAAGCCACGACCAGCACTTACTACTATTTCAGCTTCAGTCAATGGAACTTCGCCACTTACTTTATTAACTGCAGTCACTTTTACTTTAGGAGCATCAACTGCAACATCGGTAGCGATCACCTCAGCGGTTCCTTCACCTGCTATTGTTTGGTAGGCATTAGGGTTGAGTGAAATGATCTTTACATCCGTATTCAATGAAATATTTGCAAAAGCTTTTCCGGAGAAAACATTTTTTTTAACTACAAATCCTTTACTCGTATCAGGCAATGCAACAGCACCTGAAACAAGACCAGCTTTCAATTTTGCAGATAATCGGGGAGCAATTGCTTTTCCATCCACATTATTTGAGAATACAATTACCTTGGCACCTGTTTTTCCGGCAACATCAGCAATTGCTTTTGTGTAAACCTGTGCATCCAAATGGTCAAGTGCCGGGTTGTTAACATGATGAATTTTCTTAACACCATACTTACCAAGCGCAGCAAGATTATCTTTGGTGGCACCTAATACAACACCTTCTGCTGTTGTGCCAAGCTGTTCTGCAACTTTAGCTCCATAAGTCATTGCTTCGAAAGAAGCTTTCTTTACATGACCTTCGTTTGTATCAATGAATATTAAAACGGACATAAGTAGATTTTAGATTTCAGATTTACGATTGCGGATTTATATTACTTTGGCTTCTTCTTTAAGAAGTCGAATAAGTTCTTCCACATTATCCGGCG
>DATDCP010000292.1:0-23980 GCA_036524255.1 Chitinophagaceae bacterium | reverse complement strand
TAACCGAACAAGATCTTATGCATTAAACAGGCTTGCTATTAACCTTGGATGGGCAATTGGTAGTGGTATTGGTGGGATCCTGGCAAATATAAATTTCACTTTACTTTTTTATGTAGATGGCATTACAAATATTGTAGCAGCTATACTTATTTGGATTTTCTTAAAACCTGTAACGTTTAAGTCACCGAGTGAGAAACATTTTGAAACAACATTATCATTATCTCCTTATAGAGACAAAGTGTACCTCCTTTTCATTTTACTTACTGTTTTTTTTGCCAGTTGTTTCTTTCAATTATTTACAAACCTCTCCCCTTACTTTTTCAGTGAACTGCATTTTTCAAAGCCGTTGATTGGTTTTTTGTTGGCAGTAAACGGTATTATAATCGCTGTTGTGGAAATGGTGTTGATCTATAAATTAGAGGGCAAGCGAAAAAATATCGACTATATTTTTATCGGGATATTGATGGTAGGTATTGCTTTTCTTATGCTCAATATCCCGGGAATGGGCCCAATGCGGGCTTTATGTATGATAACAGTGATGACATTTGGGGAAATTTTTTCCATGCCATTCATGAATAGCTTTTGGATAAACAGAACCCAACCGGCCAATAGAGGAGGATATGCGGCCTTATACACCATGGCCTGGTCGGCAGCTCAAACACTTGGTCCTCTTGGGGGCTCCCAATTGGCGGGTCATTTTGGATTTAAATGGCTCTGGTTCAGCGCCGGAGCACTCTGCATTGCAGTTGCCCTTTTGATGAGGAGGCTAAGGGAAATGGACGGTGGCGAAAGAAAATAACAGGACGCTGTGGCCCCTTGGCATGATTTTCTTAACTTAATTAGTTCAAACTTTCATTATGGATACTGCTATGGACAACACTACGGGTAAAAGATCTAAAAAAGAATTTCGTAAAATAATGTCGTCAAAATTGGAATCAAGTTTACTTGAATTCCAAAACGATTTGAAAGAAAAGAAATTCAAAGCCGCAATAAAGAGGGCAAGTAAATTGCTGGCAAATGATCTGTTCGTAAAACAAAAAAGGAAAAAAGAGAAAAACAATACTGTAATGGCAGAAGCTATTGGAGCATAATTTTTCTATTTATTTCATTGCCGTGTCGCCTTAGGCGGGACGGTTTTCTTTTGCCTTCTCTTATAGTCCAAAACATTTAACCAGATACTTAAGGCAAGCGAAACAAAAAATACGATAAGTGTTAATTTATCCACGAGATCTTTTTGAAAATTAATACCGGTGAGTTTTAATAGCAAGAAATGAACATATGATGTAGATTGGTCATGCAGTCCCATTTTTACCCTGACATCCCAATGCCAATCGGTACAAAAGCAATAACCCCATCCATACCAGATACCTACTATAAACCATGATGATGCTGTAAGTAAAAGTGTAAACAGGTTCCAGCGACGGGTCTTTTTCCAGGCCCAGCCAAAACAATTAAATAACATGAGGATCGTGTGAAAGACGAAGAAAAAAATATTCAGAAATTCGTAAGCCATTAATATATTCTGCCTTCTTCATGACTTAATAGCTGTTCGGCTATTGTATTATCGAATACAGCTTCTTTATTTGAAATCACCTGGCGCAGAAGATCGTGTATAGTAATAACACCTTCAAATTGCTGGTCATTATAAGCAAGCAGGTACCGGGCTTTATGAGAGAGCATTAGGTTCATGCAATGCTCTACCGTATCAGCTGTGTCAACCATTGGAAGATCATTGGTCATTACTTCCTTTACTTGTGTATTGGCGCTTGAACGGCCCTTGAGTATCACGTTCCGGCTATAGTCTCTCTCACAAAAGATCCCTTTAAACTCATCTCCCTTTTTTACAACCAGGTAACTAAGGTTAACAGAGTTCAGCATTTGCAAAGCATCAATAACCAATGCGTCTTCATTAATAGTGTTGAAAACAACTGGTTTACTTCTCAAAAGATCGTATACAGTACGCATAACTTATCGTTTGTGTTAAAGTTCGGGTTTTTTATCAAAAAATAAATTGATTTCTGATGGGAAATTACCTAACCCTGGTTTGAAGTTCCTACCTGACTCCTTAGGGCTTTACTTTTAATACAGTATTTTCGCTATAAATTATTTACCAAATGGACTTGCAAAAACAATTCGAAGAAGCAATGGCGAATAGCAAAAATCTCACTGAAAAACCATCCAATGAAGTTTTGCTTCAGCTCTATTCTTTATACAAACAAGCTACTACAGGCGATGTCAATACTGAACCACCTTCTAATCCATTTGATTTTGTAAATAAAGCCAAGCATGATGCATGGGTCTCTTTGAAAGGGAAAACAAAGGAAACAGCTATGCAGGAATATGTTGATCTTGTTAATAAACTTAGAGGTTAGTTTATTTAGAATATGCTTGAAAAATATTTATCATTTCTTGTCTGTCCCATGACACGTTCTGCACTCAGACTGAACGATAAAGTAAACTCAACTGCTTTCCTACGGCATAATAACTAAATTTATTTTTTGAATCTTCTGCTATCGCCTGTTGGTTATAGTTGGTATATTCTTTCATGATCATTTCAATCGCATGAAAAAGTTGTAATTCATTTTTTGGTTCTATTAGTATTCCATTTTTTGAGTTTATTATTTCCGGTACACCTCCCACTTTTGTAGCTATTACCGGCACACCACAACACAAAGCTTCAAGAATACTGCAGGGTTGATTTTCATAATTACTAAATGAAACAAAGGCAGAGGCTGAACGAACTATTTCAGCCACTTCTGAATAAGAAATTTCTCCAGTAAATTTTATTTTCTCTTCTAAGCCTGCAGTTATTACAAGTTTTGATAATTCCTGATCTACCGGACCATACATTATACATTCCCAATCCTGTCTTATTTTCTTGAGTTCTGAAAAAACTTTGATGAGTCCTTCGGTGTTTTTCTGGTCTTTGCTTGATGATACATAATGCATAAACCTAAAGACCTTCGGTTCTTTTGTTTCAAAGAAGAAAAGCTTTTCATTTACTGCATTCGGAATAACATTTGTCCTGATGCCCGGTACAATAGAATTCAATTTCTTTGCAAGATCATTGCTTACTGGAACAATATATTTAGCATTGCGCAGAATTTTCTTTGTGACATACCTAAATGACGGAGGCCGTGAATAGAAATTATCTTTTGTTGATTTATCATAACCTGTCCAATGTTCTGTCACGTTGTATTCCAGTCTATATCTATTTTTTAACCATAAGGCAATTAACCCCGCCTTATAAGGCACATGTACATGAACTGACATTGGTTTTCCATTTTCATTGAATTTCTTTGAAAAGTAATCTTGATAGATGAGTTTGAATTTACGCATTGACATAAGTTTGTCAGCGATTACTATTTTGTAATTTTTACAAGAATAATATATGATAGTTTCTGTGAGGTTTCCAATTTTGGTTTCTTCAATTTTTACAGAGTTTGTTACTATCCTTTTTTTATCCCTGACAATAAAAACAACATGTACAGGTATAAACTGAGAAAGAGCTATGGCATGACGCTGAATAAAATCTCCAGTAAAAGCATCAAGACGACTGGGATACCAACTTGGCAAAAAAAGAACACTCTTCATACTTAATTATTTGTATTCAGAATCTTGCTTGAAAATATATTAAAATCGGATCTCTTAACGATAAAAAAATCTTTAAAAGATACCTTGATGATTTTTTTCGCCTGGGAAATAATAAAGATTATGGTGATAGAATATGCAAGCAAATTGGCAATTGCTGCCCCATTATAGTTCAATCGTGGTATGAATAAAAGGTCAAATAGCAACATCAATACACAACAAATAATACTTCCGTATAAATTCACTCGCAATAACCTGTTTGCAGAAAAATATCCGGCCAGGACAATGTTGACTGTATAAACGAGATATCCTGGCACCATTATTAAAAGCGAAAAAAAGCCTTTATAATAATCATCAGGAAGAAAAAATTTATAAATAAAGGCCGATAGTGCTATCAAAAGAAATCCCAAAATAAGGTGCGTAAAAACCATTAGTCTGCAAATAGAAACAAGGCCTGCATTCGTCAACTTCTCATTCTTATTTTTTAAAGCCGGTGTAATCAATCCTGTAAGGATACTGGGAATTATCCATAATAGCTGTGCAAATTTTGATGCTTGTGCATAAACTCCCACTGAAGTATGATCGTGATAAATACTGATCAACCAATAATCAGCACGGAAGGCCACAAATTGAATTAGGTTTGTAATTAAAACAATAAATGAAAAAGAAGAAAATGATCGCATTTCTTCCTGGGAAATATTTTTAAAAGCGGGGTTAAACTTAACAATGAAAAAGAAAGCCAAAATGATGGAAGGAATAAAAACAAAAAGACTATATATCCAGATAGGATAATCAACTATAAATGCGGGTTTAATGAGCCATATGATCGATACGACAAGAAATAATAAACCAGAAACAATTGATAATATCTTGTTACAAAGTTTTGCTTCATGTTGAGAGTAATAAAGCGATAAAAATTTATCCATTAATACCAGGCCCGTAAAATAAACTATTTCGGCAAAAAAAATTCTTAGATCATAACTGCCACCAAGAAGCGTATGCCCTAAAAAAAGATAACCAAGAATTGCAATAATATAAAAGAATAAAAGCTGGATCGCAGCAGTTATCACTGTAAAAGAAAAGATCTTATTACGGTCGTAATTTGTACCAGCAACGCCATGCCAAACAATCGCTGCATCCGTGCCCAAACCGGTAATGATATGAATGAACGCTGCATTCACAATGATCAATGAAAGAGTTCCAAACTGGCTTGCACCAGCAAGCTTTGCTATTAGTAAGCTGATTAAAAAACCGAAACCAGTAAAAATGACTCTGAAAATAAATCCTTTTAGTAGAAGCTGCACGATCTAAGTTTATGCAAATAAAATATAATTCTATCCAAAATATGGGATTGGGCTGATATGTTTTATTAATTGTTCAATGTTTATACCCGAAACTTTTCTAACTAGCATGAGTGTTTCGGTAGGGCAACGAATTGATAGCGTAACCGTGCTCGTCTTAAACAAATTGAATACTCACGAAGAAGTTGAATTATTATTTCCTGTTATCGCTCCGTAATAATTTATCCTGCTTTATTTGAATAAATGATTTTCTGTCTATATAGTAAGCAAACAACAAATAGAATATTGGCAAAAAGCTAAGCAGTTTAAGAACTAGACTGCCGGTAAAAAACCCGAGAAGATAAAAAACAATTAATACAAAGACATTTCCAACCAGTTGCATATCATCAATTGAACAAACCACTTTAAAGTGATAATAACTGGGTTGTGTATAATTAAGATCAATAGGTTTTGTAAAATGAAACCCGTCTGTTACAACTATTCTGGGATGCTTGTCATATACTTCTATTACAACCGGGTCTTCATTAGTTAATGGGTAAATCTCTTTATTATTTACAATTACTCTTACATTCAGAATGCTAAGCAGCAACTGTTTCTTTCGACTGATGACAATATAATATTGAGCAGGTATATATTTCTATTTCAGTGAGCGGATGATCTCGATAAAATCAGCTGCAACCAGCGATGCGCCACCAACCAATCCCCCATCCACATCCGGGCAACTGAATAATTCTTTTGCATTATTTGCTTTTACGCTGCCACCATAAAGGATAGGGACCTGGTTTGCAATTGTCTCGCCGTATTTGCTTACAATAACAGAACGTAGATGTTTATGCATTTCTTGTGCTTGTGCTGTTGTTGCCGTTTTCCCTGTACCAATTGCCCATATTGGTTCGTAAGCGATCACAATCCCTTTTATTTGTTCTGCGGCTAAATGAAACAAAGACTCCTGGAGTTGGTTTGTTACAAATTCGTTTTGTGTACCCGCTTCACGAATTGCCAAAGCTTCACCACAGCAAAAGATAGGAGTAATATAACTTTCAAGGCAAAGATTCACTTTGTCCGCAAGCATTGCATTTGTCTCTGAAAAATATTCTCTTCTTTCGCTATGACCAACCACACAATAATTGATATTCAGAGAATGAAGCATTTCAACCGATATTTCACCAGTATAAGCACCAGATTTTTTATGATAACAATTTTGAGCTGCAGCATAATAATTCTTTTCTTCTGCAACTTCACTCCGGGTCATTGTTAGATAAGGGTAAGGAACTGCAAAAATTGTTTTTTGGTGATCTTTTAATTTAATTTCTGCTGCCAGGATATCATCTAATAGTTTTTCACCTTGCTGAAAAGTCAAATTCATTTTCCAGTTAGCTGCTGCAATTTGTGTACGCATGTTTGGTTTTAATAGTTTTTAAAGATATATGTAAGAATAGTTTTTTCATTTTCCGTGATCGCTTTTCCTTTCAATTTTTTCCAATTATCAATATCTGTCAACGCCTTTTCTAACTCATATCTTCGCAAACCATCACTGCCCCATGAAAAATTGGGAATATACTTTGGTGTAAGCCCTGCTTCAAAAACATTGCTGCAGACGCCTATTACTGTTCCTGTATTTATAGATGTATTAATCGATGTTTTTGAATAATCAGCCATAAAAAAGCCGCATTTTTTTCCTGCATTCATTTCTCCCTTTGTCGTCCACACTTTTACTGCACATGCATTATTCTTGAGATTTGAATTAGTAGTACCAGCTCCAAGATTACACCACTCACCAATCACGGAGTCACCAATATAGCCATCATGGGCTTTATTTGAATATGCAAAGAATACAGAGTTTTTAATTTCGCCTCCTGCAGTGCAATAAGGACCTATAGTGGTAGCTCCGTAGATGCGGGAATTCATTTTAATGACGACTCCTTCACCACAGGAAAACGGACCCCTAATAGCAGTTCCTTCCATGATGAGGGAGTTTTTACCAATATAGATGGGACCTTCTGATGCATTAAGAATACTATGCTCAACAATTGCTCCTTTCTCTATAAAAATATTTCCGGCCTTAACTACTTTATTCGTTTTTGAGATCTTTTGTGACTTTCTTCTTTCCGTCAGCAATTTGAAATCCTGACGGATCGCATAATCATTCAAATGGAAAATATCCCAGGGAAATTGAATACTCTTTACTTCATCACGAATGGTTATTGCTTTTGATACTTTTATTTTGTTTGGTTCCTGTATCTCTTTTTTTGAAAACCTGAAAATGACGCCGGTATTCCCATTCGCAGAAATAAATTCTCCGTCCTTTAATTTCTTAAGTGCCTTTATAAGTTTGGGAGTGGGAAGAATATTTCCGTGTATCATGAAGCAAGTATCATCTTCACTGATCTTTTCAAGTTGAATTGACCGATCGAGGTCCTTATAATCATCTTCCCAACGATCATAAGATGTTATACCTAGAAGATTTTCCCATTTTTCACGGATAGTGAGAATGCCCACTCTTATATCCTGTATCTGCCTTGTAAGCGTAAATGGATATAAGTTTTCAGGCTGGCAAAATTCTTCAGTGAATATGATTCTAGCAGGCATGCGGTAAAGCTAAAGATTTTAAAAAAATAAAAGCCCCGAAGAAGAATCTCCGGGACTAAAGTATAGCCATGAAAAACAAAAACTTAATAATATCCTAATTTAGGAATTTATTTTTTCTTTTCGTATTTCCGTTTGAATTTATCGATACGGCCTGCCGTATCAACCAGCATATTCTTACCGGTAAAAAATGGATGAGATGTATTTGATATCTCCAATTTTACTAGGGGATATTCGTTTCCATCTTCCCATTTGATTGTTTCTTTAGAGCCAGCAGTTGATCTGCTCAAAAAGGTGTGACCATTACTCATATCCTTAAAAACTACTAGGCGATAACTTTTTGGATGAATATCCTGTTTCATAAATGTTTGATTTAAAGGCTGTACGGATTTGGCCGTACCAATTAAAAAATTTAGCTGCAAAAGTAACGTAACGGCGGCTAATCACCAACAGAAGGGCTAAAAAATAGAAAAGCGCCGGATTTTTCTTCCATTCATTTGCCGAAGCTCCTGAACGTCTTACTAACCCAACGCTTTCCTTGAGGCTTGGTGTCTTTTGACGGACCTTTCTACCTCAGCGACCAAATTCTTCTTTTGACGGATTCCTCTGATCGCAGACCCTTAGAATCTTTTGACGGACTTTCCGGATCTCAGATCAAACTTGCTTTTGACGGCTTGTTCAATCTTATAACGCTAAGATGCCTTGATAAAAAATACTTTCCAAATTTTTTGCCTCTTTGATACCCACTTGTTTTGCACAAATTAAATTTGAGATATGCACAAAATAAAACTAGTTATGAACATGTTATAAACTAATTAATCTCTCATATTGACAAATTGAAGAGGCAGGTTCAGATTAGATGTCTTACATAGTTGAATGACTGATTGGAGATCATCAATTTTTTTTCCGGTTACTCTTACAAGGTCATCATTTATTGATGCCTGGACCTTCATTCCAGAGTCTTTTATAAGTTTAACTATCTTCTTGGCATCATCTTGTGGAAGTCCATTTCTTACTTGCACTTCCTTTTTCCAGGTTTTGCCACTTTGGATCCCTTCTTTACTTAGATCAAATGCTAACGGATCTATCCCTTGTTTATGTGCTCTGCTTACAAGTACATCACAAAGCTGTCGCATTTTCATATCATCTTCAGTTTCTATATTGATCTTAAAATCTTTTTTATTTAGATCAATTACAACGTGACTTCCTTTAAAGTCAAACCTGTTGGTTATTTCTTTCGATGTCACATTAACTGCATTGTCCAGTGCTTGTGCATCTACTTTTGAAACAATATCAAATGAAGGCATAATTTAATTTTAGATTTATAAAATTGAAGATTTTAAGTTGAGTTTAAAAATAAAGTTATAGAAAAAGAAAACCTCTCTTAGAAAAGAGAGGTTTTAATACACATGAGAAAACTTTTTTATTGGCTCTGTCCTACCCTGCCTTGTTCATCCTGTGAACTGCTGTTTCTGCGTCATGGTTGATTTTGTGGCTACTGCATAAAATTGCAGCGAATAAAATCTTTTATAAAACGAAATATGATAAGATTCGTAGAAGTAGTGTTGAAGGGCAAATACTACTTATCTATACACAAGCGGTAAGAATCTTATTTAATGAATGGCATTTGTGAAAATTGTTAAAAAGAAAAACCCGTTTTGAAAAAAACGGGTTTGCTTTTCGAAAACTAAAACTGACTGCTTGTATTTTTTCAGAGCTATACTTGATCTAATGGTTGTGATCTTTTTTATTCTCCTGTTTTTACACGATTTTGTTCATCATTTGCTCCGCCTGTTTTTCTTTTAGGTGTATTACCAACCTTTCCTTTTGCAAAACGATATGTAAAGCCAAGTGCTACCTGTCTTGAATCACGACGTTGCTGGAAAGAAGCATCGATGTTGCTGTACTCTACATGACCTTTTATTTTCTGCGTGCGGAATACGTCACGACCCGTTAATCTTAATGTCCCCTTCCCTTTAAACACTTGTTGGCTGATTCCCATATTTACCATTCCAAAACTTTTGATCTGGAAAACACCTTGAACGCCGCCTGAATTATAATACCCACTTAGTTCAGCACTCAGTGTTTTTCCAAGTTTAAATTGATTTTGAAGATTAGCCTGGAGGGTTGTGGCTCCTGTCTTAACATGATCACCATTTATTACTCCTTCAAAGGCATTGTTATAAAGATTTGCCCACAAGTTCGGAGTCCACCATTTTTTAATTGTTCCACTCGCACTAACGGATATTCCATATTGACGCTGCTTTGCAATATTATCTTTCTTTATATAGGTTTCATTTTTGTCAGTGTTTTGCTGAAGCACTTCGTTGATAATATCAGTTGTCTTAGTATAGTTCAAAGTTGTATTTATAATTCCTTTGAAACTATGAGTAAGTTCAATGTTATGGGCAAATTGTGGTTGCAGATTCGGGTTACCCTGCTCAAAAGTATATTTATCAAGGAAAAGAATGAATGGATTCAGATCTTGGTAATTGGGTCTTTGAATACGACGACCATAATTCAACACAAAACTATTTTTCTCACTTGCTTTATATTGAATAAATGCAGTTGGGAATAATTGTGTGTAATGACGATCGAATTTCTGGCCCGTAGTCACCAGGTCACCTGTTGCATTTGTATTTTCAAGTCTCAAACCAAATTGTCCAAACCATTTTTTAGTGAGAGGCCTGCTATAGTTTACATAGGCAGCGTTTACATTCTCTTCATAAATAAAATGATTGCTGCGGCCATAATCCGGAACTCTCATACCATAATTAACGCTATCATAAATGGCGTTGTTATCAGTTTCTACAAAACTTGTTTTTAATCCTGCTTCAAACTTTGCACCTTTTTTTAAAGGCAATGTATAATCAACTTTAGCAGAATAAATATCTATCTCTTGTGGTAAACTGCCGAGCAAAGTATCAGCTTTTTTGGTTGGCATGCCATTGGGGTCATAATAAGCGTTAACCAGGTATTGTGAATTTGAAGTTCTGTATGTGAGATAATCAAAGTCAGCTGTTATCTCCTGTCCCGTTGTATCGAGTAAGTGACGGAAGTTTACATTTGTGCTGAAATTTTTCCATTCTCTGTCATTGCTTGTTTTGGCAAGAGTTTGGCTCAATAAGACTTGATTAGCATCTGAAATAAGAACATCACTTTGATTAGTGAATAATCCCGGGTTAAAGTATCCTGTAAAAACAGCACCAAATGTTGTTTTCTTATTTACAAAATAATCAAACCCAACTTTCGCATTATAAGATTGACCTTCATCTTTAATTCTTGATTCCTGGTCGAAATGTGATTTGATCTCTTTAGTAGAATGCTCAATGAATTTTCTTTGAATATCCAGGTCCTGCCAATTTTTACGATAGTTATATCCAAGTGTAGTAAACAGGTTCAATTTATTTTTTCTATAATTAAAATTGAATGATTCACTCACTTTTGGATAACGCCCCTGGCTCCATGTGGAAGATATGCTGCCACTATATCCAAATTGTTTCGTCTTTTTTGTTTTGATATTAATAATACCTGCATTACCAGCTGCATCATATTTTGCAGGCGGGTTGGTCATTATTTCAATTTGATCCAATTGATTGCTACTTAGACTGCGCAGGTAATTTGCCAGGTCTGCACCTGACAAATATGAAGGTCGCCCATCAATATATACCTGTACACCTTGTTTTCCTTTTAAACTGATATTACCATCTTTATCAATTGAAACACCTGGAGATTTTTCCAAAACTTCCAAAGCTGAAGTACCGACATTAGTAATAGAAGCTTCAACATTCACGATCGTTCTGTCTATTTTTTGTTCGATCAATGGCCTTTTAGCGGCTACTGTTACTCCGGTAAGACTTTTGGCAAGAGGAACCAGTTCAATTGTTTTAAGTATAACATTTGTATTTGCCGTGGTGATCTCAAATAATTCTGAAAACCCCTTGGTATGGCCAACAGCAGTAATTGAAACGAAATATTTCCCCTCACTTACATTTTCAAATACAAAGTTGCCGTCTTTATTAGCTGCGCTGATTTTCGCTACACTTGAATCCTTGGCCCGCAACAAAGTAATGGTTGCAGCTTCAATGGTTTTGGTATTTCCGTCGATTACCTGCCCAGTCACCTTTCCAAGGCTCTTTTGTGCCTGACTGGAAAAGGATAAGGTTATAATTGCAATTGATAAGATTAAAAACTTTCTCATTTTGAATGGTTTAAGAATGTTAGTACTCGCTTTTAGTTATTACAGTTCAAAGATAGGTACTTGTTAATGCCAAGTACATTGTTTTAAAATAAACGGCCATATTTCTTGATAAGTGGCCGGTTCCCATGACATCAATATGACGTCGGCCTCAAAAACTGGTTACAGTAATGTTCTTATTCATGACTAGTGGTATTTAGGTTATATGAAGGGTTTTGCTAGCTATTGATCAATTATGAAATGAAGGTAATAATCAGACAAGTGAAGGGCAATGACAGACCGGTAAGACAACACTAACTATCGGCAAAAAAGGGTTTGCATTGGATTAAAGAGGAGTTTCGGTTTCACCGACTGCCTGTTTATATTGCAGGAAATTAGAATGATGATTATTGACTTTAGATCGGACACTGTTACAAAACCAACACCAGCCATGCTGCAAGCGATGATGACTGCAAAAGTGGGTGATGATGTTTTCGGTGAGGACCCGTCGATAAATGAATTGGAAAAAATGGCTGCCGATATGTTTGGAATGGAATCTGGCCTCTTCTGCCCTTCCGGTACTATGACGAATCAGATTGCCATTAAGTGTCATACACAGCCTGGTGATGAGGTGATTTGTGATGAAAGTGCCCATGTTTACCAATATGAAGGAGGGGGTATAGCATTCAATTCATCAGCCTCGGTAAAGCTTTTATATGGCGACAGGGGAAGAATAAATGTTACACAGGTAAAGGCTGCAATTAATGCCGATGATAATCATAAAGCAAATACGAGCTTAGTTTGTCTTGAAAATACAAGTAACCGTGGCGGAGGCAGCTGTTATGATTTTAATGAAATAAAGAAGATAAAAGAAGTATGCTTTGAGAATAGTCTTGCTCTTCATTTGGATGGAGCAAGATTATGGAATGCACTGATCGCAAAAAATGAAACTCCAAAACAATACGGCGAAACTTTTGACAGTATTTCGATCTGTCTGAGTAAGGGCCTTGGTTGTCCGGTTGGTAGTGTTTTACTTGGTAAAAAAGATTTTATAAAAAAAGCAAGGCGGGTTCGAAAAGTATTTGGAGGCGGAATGAGACAAGCAGGTTTTCTTGCTGCTGCAGGTATTTACGCCTTAAAAAATAATATTGAAAGACTAAAACAGGATCATGATAATGCAAAGCAGATTGGCGAAGTGATCGTTAAAGCTTCTATGACCAGATCAGTTTTTCCTGTTGAATCAAACATTATCATTTTTGAAACTGTTGCTTCTGTAACAGCTGCAGAGATCGTAGAGAAGTTAAAACAGAAAAACATTCTTTGTTATGCTATAGCTCCTGATCGTGTCCGATTAGTTGTGCATCTTGATATAACTGAAGAAATGGTTAATAAAACAATTGAAATTATAAAAGCACTTTAAGATCATATGTTACCTAAAGTCAACCCAACAAATACTGCAGCCTGGAAATCCCTACAAGAACATTTTTCTGAAATGAAGAATGAGCATATTAGAGGATTATTCAAAGCAGATCCTGAACGATTCTTAAAATATTCTATCTCCAATCGTGATATTGTTTTTGATTACTCTAAAAACATTATTAGTGACAAAACAATTCAATTGTTGCTTCAATTGGCTAACGAATGCAAATTGAAAGACGGAATTGATGCCTTGTTTAATGGAGAAAAGATAAATGAAACAGAAGGCAGGGCTGTTTTACATACAGCATTAAGGAATCTTTCTGTTGAACCGGTTTTTGCCGAAGGCAAAGACGTGATGCCGGAAATAAGAAAGGTATTAAAGCTAATGAAAAATTTTTGCAGCCGTGTGCATGATGGAAGATGGAGAGGTTATACAGGAAAAAGGATAAAATACATTGTCAATATTGGTATTGGCGGAAGTGATCTTGGTCCTTTAATGGTATCTGAAGCTTTAAAACCTTATTGGCTGGAAGATATTCAAACGTTTTTTGTATCTAATATTGATGGCACACATATCGCCGAGGTTCTAAAGAAAATAAAACCGGAAAGAACATTGTTTCTTATTGCTTCAAAAACATTTACCACACAGGAAACGATGACGAATGCTTTTACTGCCAGGGAATGGTTTCTTGATCATGCCATCGATGAAAAACATATCGCCAAACATTTTGCGGCCTTAAGTACAAATGAAGCTTCAGTAGTAAAATTCGGGATCAATAAAAGAAATATGTTTCGGTTTTGGGATTGGGTCGGTGGACGTTATTCACTTTGGAGTGCTATTGGTTTATCAATAGCGTTAACTATTGGGTACAAAAATTTTGAAGAACTACTTGCAGGTGCTTACGACAGCGATCAGCATTTTAAAAGCTCTTCTTTTGAAAAGAATGTACCGGTATTGATGGCTTTGATAGGGCTGTGGTACACTAATTTTTTTGGATCACAAAGCGAGGCTATACTTCCTTATGATCAATACCTGCATCGGTTTGCAGCTTACTTTCAGCAAGGCAATATGGAAAGTAATGGAAAATCAGTTGACCGAAATGGTGAGCAGGTTGAATATGCAACCGGCCCGATCATTTGGGGTGAACCTGGAACAAACGGGCAACATGCATTTTACCAATTGATACACCAGGGTACGCCATTAATACCATGTGATTTTATTGGTGTAGCACAAAGCCATAATCCAATTGGTGATCATCATCAAAAACTAATGAGCAATTTTTTTGCACAAACAGAAGCATTGATGAATGGAAAAACTGAAAATGAAGCGGAAGCGGAGCTGGAAAGCTCCGGTTTAAGCAATGAAACAATTTCAAAACTCCTCCCCTATAAAGTTTTTGCTGGCAATAGGCCCACGAACTCTATTTTAATAAAAAAGATCACTCCATTTACTTTAGGACAATTGATCGCATTTTATGAACATAAAATTTTTGTACAGGGAATTATCTGGAATATTTTCAGCTTTGATCAATGGGGTGTAGAGCTTGGGAAACAATTGGCAAATAAAATTTTACCTGAATTAAGGGATGATGAACAAATTTCATCACACGATTCTTCAACCAACAGCCTGATAAATCTTTTTAAGGAAATGAAAAATGATCTAACTTAACAGGAAATAAACCTGCTATGAAAATTTTATTTTTCTTATTGCCTGTTTTATTTTTCATAAAAGCATCTGCACAGGAACCTTATTACGATTTTAAAAAGTTCAGGGAAAATAATCTCCCAAAAGGTTCTTTTAAAAAACCTCCAGGAAAAATTCAACCGCTTAGTAGAATTATGGGAAAAATAACCTGGTCTGATGCCAATGGCACTTTTATTTTACCGCTAGATAAAAACATGTCAATAGATTCTTTGCAGAAAACAATGGAGCTAATACAAAAACTTAGAAAGAGGCATCACATGGGTACACTAGTTTACATTCAACCCAATGGCACAAGAATATATGAATTACCACAGGATAATATGCCTTGTCTTGTACTGGATATATCACAATTCAATATGCCAGTATTGGGTAAGGAAACTAAAATAACCGGTATGCCTCCTGGTTCCTTGCCGCCAAATGAAATCATTCCCAAATAAATAATTGCAAATAAAAGCCCCTTCAATGAAGGGGCTTGGTTTATATATAAATCAGCTTCGGTTTACTTGATCGCTTTCACATTATAGATCTTACCTCCTGTTTCAACTTTTACAGAATAAACACCATGAGCTAATAGTTTATTCGCGGTATTTATTTGCAATGAGGTTTGAGCGTAATTATTATAGGTTGCTTCATAGATCTTACTTCCTTTCATATCATAGATGCTTACAGCAACTTTGCCATTAGGGATTTTAGCAAACTGTATATTTATATTATTTGTTATCGGGTTGCCTGCAAGATAAACATCCTGCTTACCGAAAGCATTTTTTACCAATACCACCTCACTATAATCAAACGTGTTATCAATATCAACTAATTTCAAACGATAGTAATTGAATTCTACTGCACGTTGCGGATCTGTGAAGCTATAGCTTCTTATTGTATTGCTATTGCCCGCTCCTACAGCAAACCCTATCTTCCTGAAATTTATACCATCAAGTGATTTTTCGATTTCAAATCCTTTGCTATTTTGTTCAAATGCAGATAACCAGTTCAACTTAACATTTTCACTTTGTAATTTTCCGTTGAAGCTTAGTAGTTCAATTGGCAATGTACCTTGTGCAGACGGTATACCTGCACCAAAGCCCGAGAAGCCATTACTGAATGTGTATGATAGTGAATAAATGGTCCCTAATGTTCCTAATGTAGGTGTTACTACCTGCACCGTTCCTACACCATCTGGTTCTGGATTTGCAGGAGTAACATTATTTATAAGGCTTGGTAATTTGATGAACTGGATATTCGCCCATGATTGGCCGGTTGCTGTTTGCCATCCAGTCACTTCCGCTGATGATAAATAGAGAGTAATTGTGTATTGTCCTGACGGATCATTGTTTGTTGGAATAACCCTGAATGCCTTATTCATGAGATAATTTGCAATATTTATATTCCAGAATTGCGAAACGCTGGTTCCTGCACGAACTATTTCAATGCTTGTACAACCATAATCATGAGAGCTCAAGTTTTGAATTCTTCCAATCAATTCTCCATCCGCAGCAGAGTATAAATAAACATCTGCATTCGGCCCCAGGTAAAAAGATCTTATAGCATTCAATGCACTTTCGATAGGAGTTTGAGGAATTGTTTGTGTAAATCTGAATTGTGGTCTACTATCACTAATACCGCCACCGGTAAGCGAACAACCCGCAGAAGGTCCACCATTAGTTGCATTAATTGCAGTTGCCCTGGTGCCCGCCCCAAGTGGTGCTGTCGTTCCCTGCAAAACATCTATCGCTGATGTAGTATTACCATTATCAAAACAGGTCTGTATGAGCATATTACTTATTCCATCCCACGTGAATGGAGTTGTAAAAGTTATAGTTTGCCATCCAGTAGCCGACACAGTATAATTATTAGAATACACCTGTGTAAGTGATGGTGAAATGAATCCGGAATTCAAATTTGCAGTGACAGTATTTGCCAAAGAAATTGTAAAACCAGTATATGGTGAAGTTGAGCTGTTGGTAATAACATTCCATGCAAGTGCAGTTATCTGCCTGTTGCCTACAAGACCAGCGGCATTCAATTCAGAAGCTGTTATGATGTATTGAGATTTTGCCTTTCTATTTCCGCCTTGAAATGGCGAAGTGGCGCTTGAATTAATGTCATATGTGGCAACTGTGTAATTTGCACTTGACGCTCCCGTTGGTGCTGAGTCATTATCATTAATTGTGAATGTATATGTTTGGTTAGATGATCCAGGCTGCGCATTTGTAGTACCGGAAATAGAATAGGTTAAAGTAAAAGTTTGAGCGGCCTCAACTTCAGCATCATCATAAATACGAAGATTAATTGTTTTTGATGCTGTTGAACCGTTTGTGAAAATAAATGTATTGCTAGGTGCTGCAAAGTTTCCCTTTGTTGTGAAATCATAATCGGCACCCTGAGTAGCTGTGCCAGGTCCTGGTATTGCTACTGCTACTACTGTAACAGTTGCATCACCTGTTGGCGCATTTGCTATTTGCATGTTAATAGAGTAATCAGTATACGAACGACAACCAATTGTTGAAGTTGTTAATTCAATAGCAGCTGCAGATGGTGAAACAAAACTAATATCGGGTGTAGTACTAATTGGAACAACTGCTGTAAACAATCCACGACCATGTGTAGCGGCTGCAATAGTTCTATCGCTGCTCCTATACTGGAGCATATCTACTCTTACATTAGCAAGTCCAGAATTTGTAGGATCCCAATCGGTAGAACCTCCATTAATATTATCTGTTGACCAGACTCCGAGTTCAGTTGCGATCAATGCCCAATCTGAATTTCTTGGATCAAACATAGCCCAACGAACAGGCATATCAGGCAGATTACCTTCAACAGAGGTCCATGAAGTGCCTCCATTTGTTGTTTCCCAAATGCTGTTAAGGCCATAATTACTATAAGTAACAAGAATATGATTTTCATTTGCCGGATCAACTGAAATACATGAAACCCATCCGGCAACGCCTGTAGCAGTTAGAAAATTAATTGTGTTAGAAGTTCCAGTGTTCGCATTGGTCACATAACCAAGAGTGCCGTTATCAAAACCAAAATATACACGATTTGCAACAGAAGGTGAAACGGCCACATGTGTTATCAAAGCAGTAGTTGGAGAATTAGATAATGTAACAAGAGATGCTGTATTAGTGTTACCGACGTCAGTGATTCGAGTATAGCGATTGTAAACATAATTCATGGATGGCCCGCCATCAATATCTTCGGAGCTGCAGGCATAAAGAACATTGGCGGTATTATCATAATCAGTCGGATTTATAAAATCCCCACTTCCGTCATTTGGATCCGGGTCAGAATACAAGGTGCCAAATGAAGCTCCTCCATTTGTTGAAATATAATAGTTGTTGAATACATAAGCTGTTACCTGGATATTAGGATTGTCCTGGTCAATATGACAAAATGCACCATCACCTCCGGTAACTTCAGTAGTACTATTTATACCCGCAGTTGTGAATTTTTGTGAACCGTTATCTTGCGCCCCGGCAAGAAAAAAATTTGTTGATGATGGATGAATAGCTACGGAATAAAACTGAGTTACATTATAGCCTGAATTCTTTTCTGCAAATCCAGGAGAAGCCAGGTTGGCATCTGTTGAATAGAAAATACCTCCATCACATCCAATTGCAAGACGGCTGCTGCTTCCCGGGGCGTATGAGATCTGGTGAATATCTGCATGCACATAAGGAAGTCCAACTGGTCTCCAATCAGAAACCCTTGTCCAGTTTGTTCCATTGTTTGTTGACTTGTAAACATCAATAGCTCCGATGTATAATGTATTTGCATTGTTGGGATCTACGGTAGCTATAAGATCGTACCATGCCTGATTCCTGGTATAGGGTCCGCCTCCGGAATAATTTGGAACTGTTCTGCTTGTCCAGGTATTCGTTGATGCATCGTATTGTTTGATGTTACCGACATTGTAAGTTCCGTTACCTTCGAATATTCCATAAACAACATTTCCGTTACCTGGAGCAGTTGCTAATTCAATACGATCATAATTATCACCAGCTGCCGGGATTGCATTGGTTGTAGGGTTTGGTGTTATATCTGTCCATGTACCGGTGTTTCCAGTATTTGCTCCGTTTGTTGTAAAAGAAGAGCGATAGATTCTGCCTTCTGAGAAATTACCTATCGATGCATAAATATCTCCATTAGCAGCAAGCTCAAGATCACAACCTCTACCGCTAACAAAACCAGCAAGCGGAGCTCCCAGCACTTGTGTCCAGGTTATACCTCCATCTGTAGATTTTTGAATACCTCTTGCCTGGGACCCTGTGTTATTTCTAACTGAACTATATAGATTTCCATTTTGATCGATCAATAAGTCCTGGACGCAAGCAAAATTTAATGTGGATGATAATTGTGACCAGTTTGCACCCCCGTCAGTAGATTTCCAAATTCCCATCCCTTCAATTGCATCAAGATTGAACCAACCCTCACCTGTACCAAAATACATTGTATTAGGTGAAGCAGGATTTTGTACGAATGAGGTAACAGCAATATTATCAAAGAAGTCATTTATCTTATTCCATATTGGAGAAGCTACTGTTATATCATTTGTGTACCACAAACCACCTCCTACACTTCCGCCCCAAACTTTTTTATAACCGTTCCCTGCATCATTAAGATCATACCAGATAACACGACTGCGTCCTCCAACATTTGACGGACCTCTTTCAGCCCAATTAATAGCAGGAACTGCCGTTGTAATACGGTTATTACTTAATGAAGCAAGTTTTTGTTCCTTGAACGCTTTTGCCTGGACCAGGCGTTGTACAGGTACTGAATTTGTATTTGGATCTTTTGTACGTTTGATTTCCTGCAGAACTGCTAAATCGATTCTGTCTTTCCCTTCTTCCTCTTCTTCTCTTTCTTTGTGCCCTCTTTCTTTTCCTTCGTATTTTTTCTCAGAATAATGCTCCCACGTAAAGTATCCGAAAATAGAAAGTAACGCCGCTAGCACTACGAGTGTAGATCTCTTTCGCATAGAAAATTGGATTTATAAGGACAATAACCTATTCAGGCTAAGTAATTAAAACGGAAACAAAATATAAAAATTGCAAAAATTAAAAAGCCCCCAAAATACTTGAGGGCTCTACTTAGTATAAGTACTTAAAAGACATTTACCATTTATCTACATCCTCATGTGTGCCATTATCAGATGGTGTGGGAGCAGGTTCGGTTTCAGTTTCCGTTTCTGCTTTTTCATTATTCGCAGTGGCAACTGTTGCTTCCGGGTTTTCACTTTCACCGTTTTCTGATGGCAAATTATCATGATTGAATGCATCGAAGTCAAAATCGGGCATCAACTCAGTCTTTACATAATCAACCGCTTCGCCAAGCGCCTTTATGAATTTATTAAAATCCTCTTTATAAAGGAAGATCTTATGACGGTCATAACCGTTATCATTAAACCGCTTACGGCTCTCGGTAATTGTCAGGTAATAATCATTACCACGAGTTGTTCTTACATCAAAGAAATAAGTCCTGCGTTTACCAGCACGAATCCGTTTGCTGTAAATGCTTTCCATTTTGTTTTCGTTGTTATTCTCGTACGTCACAGTTAGTTTTTTACTGATTAATAATCATATTCTTAGGCAGTCACAAATATAATTATGTTTTTGATATAGCCAAATTTGTGGGGATTTTGTTTCCCTTTTGGTTAATTTCTCTACCGGGCTTGGGAGTCTTGTTGCTGCTGACGGTTATATAATTCAGTATAGAAACCATTTAGATTGATCAGTTCCTCGTGGGTTCCCTTTTCTACTATTCTGCCGTCTTCTATCACTACTATCTTATCAAAATGAAAGAGGGAAAAAATGCGGTGTGTTATTATAATAGCAGTCCTGTTTTCCAGGTATTCATATAAATTACCGATTATCTCATTTTCCGTTTTTGTATCTACAGCGCTAAGGCAATCATCAAAGATCACTAATCCATGGTCTTTTATTAATGCCCGGGCAATTGATATTCTTTGTTTCTGTCCGCCACTTAAGGTAACGCCCCTTTCACCGATCATAGTTTCATATTTTTCTCCAAAGCCTAAAATGTCTTTATGAACACTTGCCTGTAATGCCGCTTTTTCCACTTGCAGCATGCTGCCATCTTTCATTCCAAATGATATATTGTTGGCAACAGAATCGCTGAAAAGAAAAACATCCTGCGGAACATAAGAAATTTGCTCCCGTAAAGATCTAAGATCAATTTCCCTGATATCTGTTCCCTCAAGTTCAATAGCTCCATTGGTAGTATCATACATTCTTAATAACAACTGCGCAACGGTAGATTTGCCGCTTCCCGTTCTTCCAATGATGGCTACCTTCTCCCCTTTTTTTATCGATAAGCTAAAATTCTTTAATGCCTCAATGCCTGTGTGTGAATAAGTAAAATCTACATTGCTAAATTCAATATTGCCATCGATCTTAATTTTTTTCGCCAATGGCTGATCATTAATAACTGGCTTAGTATCTAAAAATTCATTTAGTCTTTTTTGTGAAGCAGCGGCTCTTTGTATCATGCTCGCAGTCCAGCCAATAGCGCTAACGGGAAACGTAAGCATATTTATATAGATCACAAACTCCGTAATTGTTCCAAGCGACATTCGGTCAAGACCATAATTAATATAATAATACCCACCGATCATAATAGTAAGCAGCGTACTTAAGCCAATTAGCAGGGCCATCGATGGAAAATATAATGATTCCACTTTTGAGAGCCCGATCGCATTTTTTTTATATTCTTCGCTATTCTTATCAAAAAAGCCAAACATGGCTTTTTCCTGCACAAATGATTTTATAACCCGAATACCGGAATACGATTCCTGTGCATTTGTTGTTAGATTGGCTAGCAATGCCTGTATCCTCTCACTTTTTTTATTGATGATACTGTTTACATAATAAATTGTGATGGCAAGTATTGGTAATGGAGCAAGAACATACACTGTGAGCTCTACGTCTTTTTTCAGCATATAAAATAAACTCAATGAAATAAGCGCCACAAGATTGATTAGATACATAATGGCCGGGCCAGTGAACATTCTCACTCTTGCTACATCTTCTGACATACGGCTCATCAGGTCGCCGGTGCTGTGTGTTTTGTAAAACGAGGTATCCAGTTGCTGATAATGCTGAAACACTTCATTTTTTTGATCGTATTCAATATGCCGGCTCATAACAATGATCGTTTGCCGCATCAGGAACATAAAAAATCCGCGTAGCAATGCAAGTAGTAGAATTGTGATGCCACAGAGAATTACGATCTTAGACAGATCCGATCTTTGTGAAAAATCCCTCTCTACCCATTTTATAAATTTTAGTACAAAAAAATCATACTCACGATCATGATTAATAGCAACGGGCCTGGTAATGTCTTGTGTTGCATCAATGCTTTTTTGAACATGATCAATAATAAACCGTGTTATCTGTGGAACAAGTACCGCAAAATAGTTTGAGACAATAATGAACAATGCGCCAATGCCAAGCCTTATTCTGTATTTCCAGAAATATTTATTAAGGGCTTTAAGTTGTTTCATTCAGCACAAAAATAAGTTTATACGCTGATGAATTTTGGAATAGTTTGTTACGATGAAGTAAAATATTTACTCCAAACAATGGCCCGTCTAACTTGAGCGAGACGGGCCATTGTTTCTATTGATTTTGCGTTAAGGCTGTATAATACTTTCCCTACTGTAATGATTGATATAGGCCATATTCCAGCCCTCTTAATTCTGCAAGACCCCTTAATCGCCCAATGGCAGAATAGCCGGGATAGGTTTTCTTTTTAAGATCATCAAGCATTTGATGCCCATGATCTGGTCGCATGGGGAGAGAAATATTTCTTCGTTTTTGTATTTGTAATACTTCTTTTACAACTTCAAACATATTTGTATCGCCAGATAAATGATCAGCTTCATAAAAATTTCCTTCACTATCACGTTTTGTATTTCTGAGATGAAGAAAATGAACATGATCTCCAAATCGCTTTAGCATTTTCGGAATATTATTATCAGCTCTTGCGCCGAAACTTCCTGTACAAAAACACAACCCGTTAGCAGGAGAAGGAACCGCTTCTAACATAGCCGCCGCATCATTTTCTGTACTCATAATTCTAGGTAAACCCAATACTGAATATGGGGGATCATCAGGATGGATAGCCATTTTTACATTACACTCTTCGGCCACAGGAACAACTTCATTAAGAAAATAAAAAAGATGATCTTTTAATTTCTTTGCATCAATACCTTCATATTTTTTTAATTCTGTTAATACCAATTCAGGAGTAAATGAATCACCACTTCCGGGTAAACCCAACATCATGTTCGAATACAATTTCTTTTTTTGCTCTTCTGTCAGTTCTTCACTTCGCTTTTTTGCTTTGCTTAATTCATCGGTTGAATAATCTTTTTCAGCGCCAGGTCTTTTTAATAAATACATATCAAAAACCAAATAATCGATACGGTTAAAATATAGCGCCGTGCTTTTATCAGGCATTTCATATTGAGTATCTGTCCGCAGCCAATCAAGTACTGGCATGAAGTTGTATGTGATCACTTTCAATCCGCAAGCAGCAACATTGCGGATACTTTGTTTGTAATTTTCGACATGCCGGAGATAATTTCCGTTTTGTCTTTTTATATCATCACTTACAGGTAAACTCTCAATAACTGTCCATGTCATTCCTGCTTCTTCAATGAGTGTTCTTCTTTTATTGATCTCTTTAATTGTCCATATTTCACCGACAGGTATATGGTGTAGTGCTGTAACAACACCTTCACAGCCGGCTTGTCGTATGTCAGGTAAACTTACGGGGTCGTTTGGTCCGAACCATCGCATGGTTTGATGCATCAACATACTCATAATTGCAAAAATACTCGAAAGATTAGTGTGAATAGTGTCCCGATAGTTATCGGGAAGTCAATGGCGAATAAGTTGCTAATTCACCATTGACCACCGAATATATTAACCAGTAAAATACATATAGATCGCAATGATCGCTGCGATTAACAGAATAGACAGAATAACATCTTTTGCATTCCAGCTTGCTCTTGTCTCCAATCTGTCTTGTGGTGTCAAAGTTGAGAACGTAAGTCCGCTGATCTTTGCATAATCAGGTGGCTTTGTTGCATAACTTACAACCAGGAAGACGATGATGCAAACGATGGTGATCAAAAGACTATAGTACTGGAAGAAAATATTATTCATGATCCAT